>CANJPN010000080.1 GCA_947475855.1 Bradyrhizobiaceae bacterium | reverse complement strand
GCATATCAGCCATCAGAAAGACCCCGATCTTCCGGTTGGGCGTCACTCGCCATTCTCGCCGTGCCTGGCGTCGCAAGCAGAGCCTGCTGCTGCGAGCGCAAACGCCCGCAGAGCCACCATGCCTAGCTGCCCCACCTTGCTCAAAGGTAAACAAATCCCTCGGATTTGTCCCAAACCGGGCGAAGCCGCAGGCTCGACATGTGAGCAGGTCGCAAAGTGCCGACGTCCAGGGCCTCCGGCCAAGTGAATTCAGGAGGCCGCGCCGGCTTGAGAGCGCGGTGATGCTGCGGGGCAACAATCGTCTCGATGTTCATAAGTGGTTCGAACGACCGAGAAATATAGAGCCACGAAGGTCCAGGCGGTTGGCCGGGAGCTTCGTGGCTCTCCCGCATCAGTCGCGGGAAACGTGCGCTCGACGCAACGCCGGCGCAAGCCACCCCCTGATGGTTCGCGCCGGACTGCAATTCTTCGCAATGATTACAGGCGATAGCGGATCTGATCCGACCAGAAGCGCTCGAGGCGGACGAGCGCGCCGTTGAGACCATTGATGTCGCTCTGGGCGACTTCGCCGACGGCCTCGAGCGAGCCGAGCTGGCGCTGATGCAGCCTGTTCAGCACGTCGCAGGCTGCCTTGCCCTTGTCGGTCAGGCTCACCCGCACGCTGCGCCGGTCGGTCTCCGAACGCTTGTAGTGGATGTAGCCCATATCGACGAGCTTCTTCAGGTTGTAGGAGACGTTGGAGCCGAGATAGTAGCCCCGCGTCTTCAACTCCCCCGCAGTCAGTTCGCTGTCGCCGATGTTGTAAAGCAAAAGAGCTTGGACAGAGTTCAAATCAGCGCCACCCTGGCGGTCGAACTCGTCCTTGATCACGTCGAGGAGAAGGCGATGGAGACGCTCGATCAAGCGAAGCGCCTGAAGATACTCGCCACGGAAATCATCACCCGCGACTTGTGTGGCCTGCTGGGCCGGCGCCGGCGCGCGGCGGCGCGCGAGGTCCAATGCAACACTCATTGTTTTAGCCTGTCTCTGACTGGTTTGACGCTGCCGGTCTGCGCCGGCTCCCTGTTTCCCAGGGTTGCCCTGAATATAGTCCGAGATTGCTGAAAGTTGCCCTAATACATATAGTAAAAGAATAGTTCCCCGGGGGTTTCATTCAGTCTTTTCCAACTCTATCTTCATGCGCTGGAAATGTACCATAAAAATACAAATATAAATCCATAGTTTTCAATTTTATACTCTCAAGCCCTGCATCTCCTGCCGGGTCGGTAGGGTCAGCTCGCCGGAGGGCAAGAGATCGAAGCAACGCTTCACCAGGCGTTGGCCCACATCGGTCAGGACCGATGGCTGCCAACGCGGCTCACCAGCCTTATCGACGACACGCACCCTGACGCCTTCAACAAAATCATTCATATTCAATAACTTTACGGCCAGCCTGTAGTCGACAGTCAGTGTCTGCCGCAGATCGAGATGGCGCGCACGGCGGAGATGATGCAGCGTCACCGCCAGGGCCATCGGCGAGCGCATGCGCAGCGTCTCGATCGTCGCTGCGCACCAGTCGCGCTCTGTTTTACTTGCCGCAAGGCGTTCGATGATCTCGGCAGTGCTTGGCGCTGAAAAGCAATGCTCGATCACCGGCGCCAATACCCGAAGTGGCGGCGGACCAGGATCGACGTGATGGGAGGCGAGAACCTGATCGACCGGGTCGGCATTGGCAAGTGCCGCAGCAATCGCATCGAACCGGTCAGCCTCGATGCAGTGGGTGAGGAGGTCCAGCCAGTAGGCGTCCTCACGGCCGATCGACGAGCCGGTCATTCCAAGCCACGTGCCGATCTCGTGGGGCAAACGGGCCAAATGCCAGCAAACCCCATTGTCTGGAAAGAAGCCGATCAGCGTTTCGGGCATCTGGAACCGGTAGCCGGCGCCGGCGACACGATGCGTAGCGGTTTGAACAATGCCGACGCCCGTGCCCATCACGGGGCCATCGATCAAAGCAATCGTCGGCTTGGGAAAGCAGTCGAGCAGCCAAATCAAAGAATATTCGCGGATGCATTCCCGAGCCGCAAGGTCAGGATCGGTCCGCAACAAATCGTAGAACTCTCGAATATCGCCGCCAGCCGAGAACATCCGCCCCGGCGCGGCCCTGAATAATACGGCGTATACCTGTGGATCACGTGCAATTCTGGGGATTTCGTTTGCAATCGCCGTCTTCATGGCGGAATCGATTGCATTCAGTTTGGCTGCGCGATCGAGCGTGAGCGTTACAGCAGCGCCATCGCGCACGAAGCGGACGCTAGGCACAGCGCCGGTAGCCGTAGAATTCGAGGTACCTGTTGTATCCGTCATCGACATCAGATCGCTTCCTGTGGGGTTCCAAGTGCGGAGCGGTGGCCATAACTGCCCACTCTGGCTTGCTTTTTCCGCTGATCCTCGCTAGAATACGGTGTAAGCTGAATGAAATTGATTCGCGTCGGTTCGGACTGCCCCCGCAACAACGCTCCTCGGACGCCAGTCTCAAGAGGTTCTCGTCTGCCATGGGCAACCGTTCCGTGTCGATAACGATGGCCGCCGTCGTAGCGGTATTGTCGACCGTCAGCCAAGCCTCTGCTCAGTCGGCCACCCAAGCCCCAGCATCGGCTTCGGGAGCGGGGCAAAGTGCTGCGATCAACGCCGCTGCGGCCTTGGCCGATAAGGATGCTGCGGCTCTGGCCCGCACCAAGCGTGCTCAGCAGAAATCGACACCGACGTCGGAAGGCTCGGGCATCGAAGTAAAGATCGAATACCGTGCGCCCGTGCGGCGCGAAGTGCCGCCACGGGTACGTGATGCCCGGCGCCCGGTCCAGCCGGGCGAAAATCAGCAGAATGCCGTCGAGCCCACAAGCCAGGCCGCTGGCCAGCCGTCGAGGCAACGACCGGCCACCCAGACCGTACAGCAACAGGCGTCGCCGCCGCCTGCGGTTCAGGCCCACCCCACCACAAGCTCCGCTGCGGCGGCCAACGGCGCGGCTGCATCGGATGCCTCGGCCGCATCGGCCGGCCGAAAATCTTGGCCAGTCGTCATCGGGACGGGTGGTCACGTTGCCGGACAGGCTGGTTCGAACGAGCCAAACCTTCATACTTGGTCCCAGGCCGAGATTGACCAGGCCAAAGCGCACTGCACAGCGACGCTGAAAGGCGTCGATGTCGCGATGCTGCCAGAAGACCCGATCAAGCAAGGGGAATGCGGCTCGCCGGTACTTTTCAAGGTGACGAGCGTGGGACGCGCACCTGCCGTCGAACTTTCGCCGCCAGTGCTTCTGACCTGCGATATGATCGCCTCGCTCGATCGCTGGATCAAACGCGAAGTCCAACCTCAAGCGCGCGCCCACCTCGGCGGCTCTGTGATCAAGATCGAGACGATGAGTTCGTACTCGTGCCGCAACGCCTATGGCCGAACCAAATCGCGCTTATCCGAGCATGGCAAGGCGAACGCCATTGATATCGCTGCGTTTGCCACGTCCAAGGACGCGACGACAGTTCTGGCAAGCTGGGGGCCGACATTGCGCGAGCAGCGTTTGATCGCTGCAAAGCAGGAAGCGGAGCGAGCAGCCGCGGCAGCCAGTTCGGCCAATCCGGCGAGAGGCCCCGGCACACCCACCGCAGTCGCCTCGCCGCCGAGCAGCGCAACCGGAGCGATGCCCAACATTCCCGGCGTGATCATAGCGATTCCCGGCAGCAACCAGCCAGCCGGGTTACCGTCGATGGGGTATGCGCCATCGCGGCTCGGCGGGCCAAAGCAGCCGGAGCAACAGAAGGCCGGCGGAGGGGACACTGTCGCGCGTCAGCGGTTCCTTCGGGAAATCCACGGATCGGCGTGCAAGTACTTCGGTACCGTGCTCGGCCCGGAAGCCAACAACGCGCACAAGAACCACTTCCATCTCGATATGGCAGCAAGACCGCGCGGCAATTTCTGCGAGTGACGCAGACGCTCCGGTTCGAGGCGCCGGCTCACTGCGGCGGATCGACCTCGAGTTCGTCGAGCCACCATGCCAGCCCCACATACACAAACGCCGAGCAGCCAATCGCGGTGATGTAGGGGGCTTTCCAGGCCAACCCGAACCTGCCCAGCGCCCAGACGGTAACGCCGGCTATGATCGCTGCGGCGGCACTCGTGGCGCCACCGATGCGGGTGAACACTGCGAACAGCGCGGTCACGACCACTCCTGCGCTGCCAAAAGCCGAGGCGATCTCGACCAGTTCCTTGATGCGATCCGACGTCAGCGCCAACAAGAAGGCGACCACCGAAAGTACCATCACGGTCGCTCGCACGGCATAGAGCCTGCCCCGCCCGTCAAGCTCCGGCTTCGCGCGCAAAATAATGTTGTGGGCAACCTGGGCCGCCGGTGCGTGTAGCGACGAATGGACGTTCGAGAGGATCGCCGAGATGATCGCGCCGGCAAAGATCACGTAGCCGAATGTCGGCATATAATAGCGGGCGAGCGTCGCCACGACCTGCTCCGCGTCGCCCAGCAGATCCTTCAAGGCAGGATCGCGTGCCGACAAAGCTGCAGCGCTTAGCCCGAGAAAGACCGGAGCGAGGCCAACCACGCAGTAGAGAATGCCGCCGGCAATGGTGCCGGCACGCGCCACCTCTGCCGAGCGCGCGCCGAGGTAGCGCGAGATCAGCTCGACAGCGACCATCGATCCGCAGACGGCAATGACCACGTGCTCGAGTTTTTCGAGCGGGCCGTCGGCTAGGGTAGCGAAAATGCGCAATCGCTCCGGATCGCCCTGCGCCAATGCGCCGGAAATGCCGCCGACGTGGCCCGCGACCACGACCGACAACACCATCAGCCCGAAGATCACCACGAGCCCCTGCAGGAAATCGGTGACCGAGTCCGCCAGCAGACCACCGATGGTCGTGTATGCGCCGACCAGAACGGCCGCGACGGCGATTGCCATCCACAAGCTCATGCCCGACGTGGAACTCAGCACCTGGCCGAACGCTCGGATCTGGGCTGCCGCCCAGAAGATCGACCCCGGCAGCAGGACGATAACGACCAGCTTGCCGATCGCGGGAGAATAGCGGCGTTCGAACAGGTCGGCGAACGTCGTCAGGCCATTGCGCCATAGCGCCGCTGCGAAGATCAGACCCGCCAGCACGACCGCGGAGGCATAGGCGAACGGATCGACAAGCGCTCCGCTGAGACCGTTCTTGTAGACCTCCCCGGTCGTTGCGACGATAGCCTCGGCGCCAAACCATGTCGCGAACACGGAGAACGCGACGAGCATGGGGCCTAGCGAGCGGCCGGCGAGAATATAATCCGTGTCCGTCGTTATGCGGCGCGAGACCCAGACGCCGATGGCGAACTGGAGGATGACGTAGCACATCAAGGCTGCCAGCAGCATCGTGTCGTTCCCCCGATTGCCGGCGGTATCTCGCCGGGCGCCAGCTTTGCCAGCAGACGACGACCTCCCCCGATCGCGCGTCTGCGCAGGTGGCGGAATACGCGCCCGAGCCGGCGCTATTCCGCCCTACGATCTCACACTTCAGCCGAGCTTTGCGGGCGTGCCGAACTTGCCGGAGAACGCGATCTCGGCCAGCGGCTTTCTCTGGCGCGGCTCTTTCTCGCGGCCGGGCAGCTCTTCGGGCAGCGCTTCCGCGTCGCCTTGCCGGCCGATGGTGAAGCCGGAGACGATGTCGAACTCCTCGGGCACGGCGTAGGTCGAGCGGATCGTGTCTTTCTCTATCCCCGCGCACTGGTGCACCTTGAGGCCGCGCGCTTCTGCCTCGATGGTCATCTGGGCGACAGCCGCGCCGGTGTCATACCAGGCGTGGGCGTTGGGGTTGCCGTTTGCCTCGAATGCCCTGCGTGCGCAGGCGAACACGAGCACGGGCGCGTTCTTCACCCAACGCTGGTTGCGGGCGTTGAAGCCGGCGAGGCCTGCCGCATGCTCGGTTGCATTGTCGCTGGTGGCGACAATGAAGCGCCAGGGCTGGCCATTATTGCAGGAAGCGGCCCAGCGTCCGGCCTCCAAGATGGCGGTGAGGTCCGTCTTCGACACGGGGGTCGGCACGTAAGCGCGGGGGCTCCAACGGTCGCGGAGGATGTCGTGGACCGGGGTGGCGGTCTGGGCGGGCTTCTTCAGCATGCGGATATGGCTCCAAGATCAGAGGGGGATGAGTTTCGACATTTAAATTGATAAGGGTAGGTGCCGGTCTACAGCGGGTCCTATATCGGCTGCAAGCCGAAGCCGCGCGCTACTCGTGGTCGAGGTCGGCGAGGCGCACGGCAAGCGACGGCGCGAGCATCGGGGACAACAGCTCATCTCCCGAAATCTCGTGCTTCGATGCGTAGCCGGAGGGGCTGGGCTCGCGGTAGACCGTGGTCACCAGGCTGCGGGCATTGACGACCCAATACTCGCGGACACCGAAGTGGGCGTACAGCGGGGCCTTGATGTTGTGATCGATCGGCAGGCTCGTATCGGCGATCTCGACGACGAGCAGAACCGTATCGCCGCGCACGTCGCCGGGCTTCATCCCCCGGGGGTAGACGATGAACTCGGGCTCAGGCTCGTTGTAGGTGTCGAGGCGGAGCGGGGTTTCGGAGGCCACCATCACCTCGCGCGGGGCCTGCTTTACCCAAAAGAAATTGAGCGAAACCTTCAGCGTCTCGTGATGATTACCCTTGGCCGCCATCGCGACGAGCTCTCCCCCGATAAGCTCGAACCGCTCGCCGTGCTGCACGATGCCGGCTTCGATCATGCGCTGCACCTCCTCGCCGGTCCAGGCGCGGCGCGGCAATCCGTCGGCGGCCTGCGTCGAAACGGGTGGGCTCGTACCCGATGGCTTGGGCAGGCCGGAAAGGGGCTGGCGCAAGATCTCGTTCATGGCCGCAGTCTATCAGCCGCGCGCTCTACGGGCTAGGGCGCAGCCGTCATTTCGCGGCCTTCAGGGCTTGGGGCAGCATCTCGGCGAACAGGGCGAGGTCGGCGTCGGTGCCGGCGCTGACGCGGATGCAGCGGTCGAGGGGCGCGACGCCGGGCATGCGGACGAAGACGCCACGGCCGACCAGCTCCGACAGCACCTTGCGGGCATAGTTGCCGTCGCGGCCGCAGTCGACGGCGACGAAGTTGGTCGCCGAGGGCAGCGCCTTCAATCCGTTCGCAGCCGCGATCTCACCGATGCGGACGCGTGCCCGCGCGATCCTGGCCACCACATCCTGCAGGTAGGGCTGATCGGCCAATGCCGCCATCGCGCCGGCCTGGCTCATTCGTGTGACGTCGAAGTGGTTCCGGATCTTGTCGAAGTGACGGATCACGTCGGGGTGGCCGAGGCAGTAGCCGACGCGGACGCCGGCCATTCCGTAGGCCTTCGAGAAAGTACGGAAGCGCAAGACGCTGGGGTTGGACAAGTCGAGCGGAGGGATCGCTGCGGCAGGCGCCGTATCAGAGTAGGCCTCGTCGAGCACGAGGAGGCACCCCTCGGGCGTGCCATCGATCAGCTTCTGCACGTCCGCCGCGTCCCACCATGAGCCCATGGGGTTGTCCGGGTTGGCGAAATAGAGAAGCCGCGCATTCTCATGCCTGGCAGCAGCCAGGAGTGCTTGCCAATCTTCGTGATTGTCCTTGTAGGGCACGCGCACGAGGCGAGCGCCGAGGCCCTCGCAATGGAAAATGAAAGTCGGATAGCCGCCGAGCGAGGTAACGACGGTTTCGCCGGGCTCGACGCACAGCCGCACGACGATGCCGAACAGGGCGTCGATGCCACTGTCGATGGCGACGTTCTCGATCTTCGCGCCATGATGGGCGGCGATGGCGGCCTTCAGATCGTGTTGTTCGGGGTCGCCGTACATCCAGCTCGCGGCAGCAGCCTTGGCGATCGCTTCAATGACCTTGGGCGAGGGGCCGAACACGCTTTCGTTGGCGCCGATACGGGTGCGGAACTTCACGCCGCTCTGGCGCTCCAGCGCCTCCGGGCCGACGAACGGCGTGACAGACGGGAGCGAGGCGATATGGGGGACGATGCGGGGGAAACGCGCGGGGGCCATGGTTTTCGGTGGTTCGAGGCGGTGGATCAGGGAGCTTGGCTGGAGACGTTACAGCGATCCGATGCGCCTGCGAAGGGTGATGTGCCGCATCATTCGGCGCGGCCCTGTCGTAGGGCGGGCCAGTGGTGCACGGCGCGAAGCGGCGCGAGCCGCGTAAACCGCCGCGCCGCGTTCGAAATGGCGGATTAGGCTCCGCTAATCCGCCCTACCTGTCAGTCGTAGCAAACGACCGTCGTCCGGCGCGCTCTACTTCAACGTGATGGCGAGGCCGCTCAGGTCTATGTTTGCCATCAAGCCAACCTGCCGGCCGGTCAGTTCGAGAATGGCGCCCTTCTGGTTGGTCAGCACGATCGCACGCGCGCCGGTGCCGATCGCGAGCCCAGCGCCGGCCGCCCCGTAGACGCCCGCAACATCCGACGGACGATTGATGTTTCTCACCCTGCCATACAGCTCGGTCTTGGAACCACCGAACACGAGGCCGTAATCCAGCCCGCCGGTTGAAAGACCGTACTGCCTGCCGCGAAAGGAAAGGGTGCCACTGCCGCCGGACCCGCCGATAATCCAGCCAGCCTTGTAGATCGTGAGCGTGACGCTGCCACTGTCGGCATGGCTTGCAGGTGCGAAGCCGACGAAAGCAACGAGCGCAAACAGTGCGGCGCGGATGGTGGACGAAATTTTCATGATGCAATTCTCCCCGAATGTTTCTGGCTGAGCGCGGCAACGCGAAAAGAATCACGCCGCCCCACCTTACAGGCAGATATGGGAGAGAAAGTGTTCGCTGTTCAGACTCGTCAGACTCGCCTTGCGATCAGGCCGGCGCGGCGAGGCAGCTCTTCATCGTGCTGGCGAGGCCGCGCATCAACTTGAAATAGAGGTCGGGACCGGGCTCCAGCATGATGCCTTCGGGATCGAGGATCGCCGTGCGCGTGGGGGTGCCTTCGGTGACACTGGCGACGATCTTGGGCTGCTGGCCCGGCTCGGCGAAGGCGCAGACGGCTGAAAGCTGCCCGACCTTGCGGCGCAGATCCGAAATCCGCTTGGCGCTCGGCTGCTCGTCTGGATCGACGAGGATCGAGCCGATCGCCGACAGGCCGAAGCTCTTCTCGAAGTACTGGTAGGCGTCGTGCAGCACGACGAACGGCCGCTCGACGACGGGGGCGAGCTCCAGCTTGAGGGCAGCCGACAAGTCATCGAGGCGGGCCACGAGGGCATCGGCGTTGGCGGCGAATCGTGCCGCATCGGCCGGCGCCCGCTCGGCAAGCGTGGCCGCGATCGCGCGAGCCATCGCCCTGGCGTTCGCGGGATCGAGCCAGACGTGGGCGTCGTAGAGGTCGTCGGGCTCGCTGCCGTGCTTATGCTTGCCGTGGGAATGGCTGTGTTTATGGGCCTCGAACGGGCCGCCGGTGCGGCGCTGCAGGAGCGTGACGCCCGAAGCTTCGGCAAGCGTCACGACCTTGACGGTGCGAGGCAGCGCGCGGACGACCTTTGCCGTGAACGGCTCCAATGCCTCCGACACGCGAAAGAACACGTTGGCCTGGCTCAGCTTTTGAGCGTCAGACGGGCGCATCGAAAAGGTGTGCGGCGAGGCCGTGCCGTCAACGAGGAGCTTGGCCGTGCCTGCGCCCTTCATGACGTCGGCGACGAGCGCGTGGATGGGCTTGGACGTCACCACCACGTTCAGGCCGCCGGTTTGGGCCGCCAGAGGTTGTGCGAGCGCACTGGCCAAGCTCGCCAGGGTTATGAAAAAACGCAACAATCTCGACATGCAACCTGCTTCGTTCTCGCGGCTAGGATCATAGGGGATCTTGCCACGCAGGGTCTGGCTTTGGTTCGCGGATAGGAATGTTATATTATTCCATTCCGCTTCAAGCAAGCGCTCCTTCACAATGAGCGTCTGCCTGGACCAGACGAGAAGATGCCGCGCACTCAGCCTGTCATGGCAGCCCGTGACATCCGGCGCGGCACCGGCTATCTCGCGGCCATGCTTCACATCAACGATCTATCGTACCGGATCGAGGGGCGCCCCATTCTGGAGGGCGCGACCGTCGGGATACCGGATGGCCACAAAGTGGGTCTCGTCGGCCGCAACGGCGCCGGCAAGACCACGCTGCTGCGCCTGATCTCCGGCGAGATCTCGCCAGACCTCGGGGCGATCCAGCGGCCACGCGGCCAGCGCATCGGCTACGTCACTCAGGAAGCGCCGGGCGGCGACGACAGCCTTATCGACTGGGTGCTTTCAACCGACACGGAGCGCGCCAGCCTGCTCGCGGAAGCCGAAACGGCGACGGACCCGGGGCGGATCTCGGACATCCATGTGCGGCTCGCCGACATGGACGCGCACTCGGCGCCAGCTCGCGCGGCGCAGATCCTCGCCGGTCTCGGTTTCGACGATACAGCGCAACGAAGGCCTTGCCGCGATTTCTCCGGCGGCTGGCGGATGCGCGTGGCACTCGGCGCGGTGCTGTTCCTGGAACCCGACCTGCTGCTGCTCGACGAGCCGACCAATTATCTGGATCTCGAAGGCACGATGTGGCTGGAAAGCCATCTGAAAGCCTATCCGCACACCGTGCTGATGGTCAGTCACGACCGTGATCTCCTCAATCGTGCGGTGGGCGCGATCCTGCATCTGGATCGCGGGCGGTTGCAGCTCTACTCCGGCGGCTACGACGACTTCGAGGCCCAGCGCCGGGCGAAAAACGATCTCGATCTCAAGCTGAAGAAGAAGCAGGACGACCAGCGCAAGCATCTCGAAGCGTTCATCATCCGGTTCAAGGCCAAGGCCAGCAAGGCGACGCAGGCGCAAAGCCGCGTCAAGGCGCTCGCCAAGATGCAACCGATCGCAGAAGCGAGCGAAGACCGGGTGGTGCCGTTCCGGCTGACCAGTCCGGCGAAGGAACTCGCGAGCCCGCTGATCCGGATCGAGGGCGGCAGCGTGGGCTATGCCGAGGGCAATCCGATCCTGCGCGGTCTCGATATCAGGATCGACCATGACGACCGTATCGCCCTGCTCGGCCAGAACGGCAACGGCAAGTCCACGTTCGCCAAGCTGATCGCCGGGCGCTTGCCGCTGATGGCGGGCACGATGCGAGCTGCATCGAAGATGCAGGTCGGGTTCTTCGCGCAGCATCAGCTCGACGATCTCGTGTCGCAGCGAACGCCCTACGACTACATCACGGAGTTGTTGCCGGACGTAACGGAAGCACAGCGTCGCGCGCGGCTTGGCGTCTACGGCTTCTCGTACGACAAGGCAGACACCAAGTGCGAGAACCTCTCGGGCGGCGAAAAAGCGCGCCTCCTGATGATGCTGACGACGTTTGCGGGACCGCACCTTCTGATCCTCGACGAGCCGACGAACCATCTCGACGTCGACAGCCGCGAGGCGCTGATCCACGCGCTCAACGACTACGAAGGGGCGGTGATCCTGATCAGCCACGACCGCCATCTCGTGGAAGCGTCCGCCGACCGGCTGTGGATCGTGCGCAATGGCGCGGTCAGCCCTTACGACGGCGACATGGACAGCTATCGAGAGCTGCTGTTGTCGGAGCGCTCGACGGGCCGTTCGCGGTCGCGGGATTCGTCGAGGGCGGATCTCAACGCACCCAACCGGCAGGAAGCGCGCAAAGCAGCGGCCGACAAGCGTGCGGAGCTGGCGCCGCTGAAAAAGTCGGTGCAAGTGGCCGAGAAGAAGATGGAGCAGCTTTCGACGGAGATCGCCAAGCGGGATGCGGCACTCGCCGATCCCGCGCTCTATACCAAGGACCCGGCGCGCGCACAGAAGCTGTCGATGGAGCGTGGGCAGCTCGCCAAGGACCTCGGTGCGGCCGAGGAAGCCTGGCTGGTCGCGACAGAGGCGTACGAGGCGGCTTCTGGGGAATAGCCTCCCAATCCCGCGCCTCATCGCCCGCCAACCTCTTTGGGCTTGCTGGCCCGCGCTACAACCGCGCGTGCCCCTGGACATTGCTGCCGCCACCCGCTTTTCTAGCGCTCCAATGCGGTGCCAGAAGCCGCAAGAAACAGCAACATGCGGGCGGAGATCGAAATGGCGAAGGACAAGGGCGGGACAACCGGCGGCACTGCGGCTCAGAAGCCGACAAGCAGCCCTGAAACGCTGTTTCGTTCGCCGCGAACAGTGTTGTCGGCCAAGTCGCTCGCGATCGTCGGTGCGTCGGAGCGGGGGCGGTGGCCCTCTCAGATCTACCAGAACCTGAAGACGCACGGATACGAGGGCAAGATCTACCTCATCAATCCGCGGCAGAAGGAGATCTACGGGCAGCGCGCGTATCCGAGCCTGCGGGATCTGCCGGAAGTGGTGGAGCACGCCACCGTGATCGTGCCAGCGGCCGGCGTTGCCGGCGTGCTCGAAGATGCGGAAGCGGCCGGCGTCACGACCGCGACGATATATTCCGGCGCGATGGGCGATGGCGAGGAGCCCGAGTCCAAGAAGCGGGGAGCGTGGCTGAAGGAGTTCCTTGCGCATTCGAAGCTCAGGATCTCCGGTCCCAACTGCATGGGATATTTCAGCTATCGCGAAAAGCTGTTCGCCTATCCCAATGGCGACCTGTGCAACGTGCCCGCAGGGCCGGTCGGCCTTGTATTCCAGTCGGGCGGCAATCTGCAGTTCTTCATGCAGGTGGCGGCGGATCGCGGGCTGCGTTTCTCCTACGGCATATCGACGGGCAACGAGCCTGATATCGGCTTGGAAGACTTTCTCAACTACGTGGTCGACGATCCGGAGACGCGGCAGATCGTGATGTTCATCGAGGGTATCCGGAAGCCGGATGCGTTCATGGCCGCAGCCGGCAAGGCGCTCGCCGCGGGTAAGCCGATCATCGCGATCAAGACCGGCAAGAGCCACGCAGGTCAGGAAGCCGCGCTGTCCCACACCGGTGCGATTGCCGGAGACTACGCGGCCTACCAGGCCATGTGCGACCGCTACGGCATCATCAATTGCCAGAACATGGACGACATGGTCGAGACGACCCTTGCGTTCCAGTCGACGCGCAGACCCAAGGGCCCGCGCATCGGGTTCGTTACGACGTCCGGCGGCACGGTCGATCTGCTGTACGACTATATGGAGAGCGAGAACGCGGTTCTGCCTCCGTATTCACCTCAGACCATTGCCGCGCTGAAACCCGTGATCCAGGACGGCATCTCGCCGAAGAACCCGCTCGACGTCGGCATCCCCTCGACCCACGAAGCCGCCGCCAACTGGTGCCGGATCGTCCACGACGATCCCAACGTCGACATCGTCGGTTTCTCGACCTCGCAGCCGCGCAAGTCCAGCGGTTACGGCGACATGGCGCCACCCTTCCAAAAGCTGCTCGACGAGACGACGAAGCCAATTCTCGCGTTCGGTCGCATGATCCACCAGACCCCACCCGAAGCGATAGAGCAACAGCGCCAAGTGAGCGGGATGCCGTTTCTGCTCGGTCTCGAGCCGACGATCCGCGCGATGAAGGCCATGTGGTTCCACGCCGAGCGGCAAGGCAAGCTGCCGGCGAAGCCAACGGCACAGAAGCCGAGCAAGCTGACGCCCGAGACCCTTGAAGCGACACTCGCCGACTACGGCATAGCACTGCCGAAATCACATCTCGCCAAGACGCCGAATGCGGCGGCGGAGGCGGCGGCGAAGATCGGCTTCCCGGTGGCGCTGAAGATCCAATCGGCCGACATTCTGCACAAGACGGAAGCCGGCGGTGTCATCCTCGGGCTCGCCAGTTCCGCAGCGGTGAAGTCGGCGGCAACCGATCTCGTGCGCTCCGCCGCGGCGACACACAAGGGCGCAAAGATCGACGGATTCCTGGTGCAGGAGATGGTGTCGGGCGTCGAGGCGATCGTAGGCGCGCGCAACGATGCGCTCTACGGGCCGATGCTGCTCGCGGGCTCGGGCGGTATCCTGGTCGAACTCGCGCGCGATGCACAATTGTCAATGCTCCCGGTGTCTGCGCGCGAGATCACCAAAATGGTCGATCAACTCAAGCTCTCGCGCCTGCTCGCGGGTTATCGTGGAAAGCCGGCGGCCGATCGCAAGGCGATGGAAAAGGCAATCGCGGGGATCGCGAAGTTCTTCCTCGACCATCGCGCCGTGATGTCCGACATCGAGATCAATCCGCTGATCGTCAGGCCGAACGGGCAAGGCGCGGTCGCGGTCGATGTGCGCGTGATCTGGAAGTGACGGGGGGTCTGCCCCTCCGGGTCTGACACCGGGGCGAAACGCGGGTTGAATATCGTATCGCAGTCAATAGTGTTCATGGTGTCAGACCCGGAGGGTCTGACACCGCCAATACGGAGCTTTCAATGATCCAAGTCCGCCGCCTGGGGCACGCGACGTTCACCACCGAGAACATCGAGCGTGAGGTCGAGTACTGGTCGCACATCATGGGCTTCGTGGTGACAGACCGGACTCGCGACCGCGTTTTCCTGTCGACCAAGTTCGGGCACGAGGCGATTGCGCTCGAGAAGGGTACGCCCGGGCAACTCAAGCGGCTCGCGTTCCAAGTGGCGCCGGGCAGCGATCTGGGCGAACTCGCACGGAACCTTTCCGGGCACGGCGTCGCGTGCGACATGGCCTCGGACATTTCACCAGGCGTGGCTCAGGCACTGACTTTCACCGACCCCAAGGGTACGCTCACCGAGGTCTACGCCGAGTACAAATTGCAGGCCGACGACGGCCGCGACGCCGTGATCGCGCCTCACAAATTCGGGCACATCGCCTACCGCGTCAACGATCCGCAGAAACTGACGACGTTCTATTGCGACGTGCTGGGCTTCCGCGTCTCGGATTGGATCGGCGACCACTTCTCGTTCCTGCGCTGCGGGCCGGACCATCACACCGTGAACTTCGCGCGCTACAAAGAAGAGAAGCTGCACCACATCGCTTTCGAGATGAAGGATTCCGCGTCCGTCAACCGCGCGTGCGACTATCTCGCGAAGAACAAGATCCAGCTTGTGTGGGGACCGATCCGCCACATCGTCGGCCACAACCTGGCTGCCTACCACCGCAACCACGACGACATTCGCGTCGAGATGTACTGCGAGCTCGACGTCATGTTCGATGAGACGCTCGGATATTTCGAGCCTCGGCCGTGGCACGAGGATCGGCCGCAACGTCCGAAAGTATGGCCTGCCGAAACGTGGCGCGCGCAATGGGGCTTCGGCTCGTTCGGAACATTTCCCGGATATCCGTGAGAAACAAAACGGCCGGCGTGACCCGGCCGTTTCAATCCCCTATCGACATTCTCCTATCGGCATTTGCAATCGATTGTTTCGCAGCGCTCCGGCAGCGCATTTGGCAACCGGGCGATCAAATCTTGTTACAATTGCGGTTTGACGACTTATTCGTCTTGACGCGAGACGCATTTACTACAACATTCATCACAAGACGATCGTCACTCCGGAATGTATCGCGTTTGCGTCGCACGACCCGGGTCGACGCCATCACCGGCACTCCGAGAGTACCGCGGGGTTGTGAGGAACGATCGTCCACCTCTTCCCTTCAACAAGGCTCTGTTCCGTTCCAATGTAGCGCTATCCTCTAAGCCAAGGCGCCAGCCAGACAGGATCGCGGCGTGAGCTCGTGTCCGTCGCGCTCGATCATGCGGCGCCAGCCGAGGTAGCTCGGCAGAT
>CANJPN010000079.1 GCA_947475855.1 Bradyrhizobiaceae bacterium | reverse complement strand
TAGAGAATAGTTCAGTGCGGCTTGCGATCTTCCGCGCCGCGGAACAGCAGGACGAGTGCCATCACGAGAGGTATGCCCAGGAGCGCGAAAGGTATCGTCATCTGCGGTATCCAGACCGGTGCGTCGAGTGCGTCGCTCCGCTGGTCGAAAGCGTAGAGCTTCCCGACTACGCCGTAGCTGACCCATCCGATCGGCAGCAGCACCGCCGCGGTGATCGCGACGGCGAGCCACTCGGCCGCGAGCCGCCAGCCGCCGTGCATCATATTGACGAAGGCATCGATGCGAATATGAATACGTTCCCATGTCACCGTGATCGCGCCGACGAAAACGCCGATGATCATCAGGAAGACCATCGCTTCCTCGGCCCACGACAGCGCCCAGAACAAGACGTAGCGGCAAAACACGTTGACGCCGTTGATCGCCACGATCATCACCAGCGCGAGGCCCGAGAACAGAAGGCAGGTCTTCGAAATCACGTTCATGATGCGCACCGGCAAGCTCGGAGGAGCGCCGCTCGGATAGCTGACGCCTGCTTCGGCGGCGCCTGCTTTGCTCTCGGTCATCACGTCGCGCCTTTCATGAGGCCTCGGTTGCTCCAAACCCATTCAGCCACGGCGAACAGGTCGGCATCCTTGTCGATGCCACCCAGCAACTGCAGACCGAGCGGCATCCCTTCATCGGCCATGAGCGGCAACGACATCGCCGGTCCGCCGAGCAACGATCCGGCAACGGTCACGCCAGGATCGCCGGTCCAGGCGAGCCCGACTGGCGCAGCACCGGTCGCAGACAGAGATAGGAACGCATCATAGCGCTGAAGCAGCCACGCCGCACGTTGCCGGATCGCGGCGCGCCTCGCGATGTTGGCGCGGTAGACGTCGATCGTCATGCCCGCGCATTCGACCTGTCGCGCACGCAACTGCTGGCCGAGCATGGCCGGCTCTCCGCGCGCAAAACTGCGTAGAGGCCAGCGGAACTCCCAGTCGTAAATGTCGAACGTCAGCGTCAGTGCATCGGCGATCGCCTGCTCGAACGCCTCGATGTCCGGATCGGAGTTGCGGTCGGCGATCACGATGCCGAGGCCTTCGAGCTGGCTGCGCTTCTCGGCGAGCGCCGCTCGTGCGCCGGGCGTCGTCTTCCCCCACCCACCCGTCTCGATCAGAGCGAGCCGCGCCGGCTTTCGTCCGGCAGACGGCAGCACGGGACCGATCAAGCCGGGAAAGCCGGGATCGCCCCCCACTCTCTCAGAAATGGCGCTTGCGACCACCCACGCATCGCCCGGGGTAGCAGCCAGTATGCCGGTGCAGCTCTGGCTCAGATGATCGAAGCTGCCGCTGCGATTGAGCGCCCCGACGCTAGGCTTGAAGCCGACACAGCCGCAGAAGCTCGCTGGCCGCAGCGTCGAAGCGACGACCTGCGTGCCGAGCCCTGCGGGGACGATGCCCGCGCCGACGGCGGCCGCGGTCCCGCTCGACGAGCCTCCCGGCGTGCGCTTGGCATCGTGCGGGTTCGTCGTCTGATGGAATGGCTCGGAAGTCGCGTACTCTGTTGTCGTGGTCTTACCGAGGATGATCGCGCCCGCCTCGCGCAGTGCCTGCACCGAAGCAGCATCGCGCCGGGTCTGTGTGCCGGCCCAGAAAGGCGAACCCTGCCCAGTGGGCATGTCGGCGGTTTCGATGATGTCCTTGATGACGATCGGCAGGCCGTCGATCGGCGACAGTGGCGTGCCGGCCTTCCAGCGCGCGTCCGATGCGGCGGCCAATGCCTTGGCGGCGTCGCGGCCGGCGAGGTGAACGAAGGCCTTGAGCGTCGGCTCGGCCTCATCAAGGCGGGCGAGGCACTTGTCGAGAAACCGCGAGGGCGAGGAGCGGCCAGCCTTGAATTCGGCAGTCTCGGCGAAAAAGCTCGTCAGCACTGGCATGTCGCGCTCATGATTTAGAACTCTCGATTTTGCCGGCCTCGAAGGCACAACTGAAAAACGTGCGGCCGGGGCGCTGAGGCCCCGGCCGGCTTCATTTCCGATGGATCACTGCGCCTTGTCGGCGATCGCCTTGATGGACTCATAGGTCGCCTTGACGGCGGGATACTTGGCCAGGACCTTCGTGGTCGCCTCGAAGACGCGCTTCTGGGCGTCTGCCTGCTCGGCAGCGGGCAACGACTTCATGATGCCGCCGTTCTTCGCCCAGACTTCGCGCGCTTCCTTGAGGTTGTTCTGGTTCCACGTGTGGTTTTCCGCTTCGATCGACTTGGCCGTCGACAGCACGAGCTTGCGCATGTCCTCGGGCAGGCCGGTCAGCCATTCCTTGCTGAACAACACGGTTGCCATAATTCCCCACAGCCGCGTCTCGAGCATGTTGGGCGCGGCGTCGTAGTAGCGCAGCGTCGTGAAGATCGTCAGGCCGGAAGACACGCCGTCGATCGTTCCCTGCTGAAGTGCCGGCAGCACCTCCGGTATCGGCATCGGGATCGAAGCCATGCCGAGCGACTGGACGGCCGCCTGCTCCGCCTCCGATGCAAGGACGCGAACGCGTTTGCCCTTGACGTCGGCGAGCGAGGACGCGGCGGTCTTGAAGCTGAAATACTGCATGTCATAGACGATGAAAGAGCCGACGGTCACCCCGCGCTTGTCGCCGATATCCTCCATGATCTTCCGGAACTCGGGCTTGTCGGCGACCGCACGCATGTGCTCGTTGCCCTTGAACAGGCCCGCCATGGAGGTCGTCTGGAAGCTCGGGTCGACGCCGACGAAGAACTCGAACGGCGCAGTCAGCGCCTGAATGTTGCCGAGCCGCAAGCCCTCGACCTGACGGGGGAACGGCCCGAGCTGGCTAGCCGGATAGAGCTCGACGCGGATCTTGCCGGCCGAGGCTTTCTCGAGCGCATCCTTGAACCGCTTCATGTAGTCGTGCTGCACGTCGTTCTGCGTTTGCGTGCCGAACTTCAGCACGGCCGGCTGTTGAGCGAACGCGGACGGAACCATCGCCGCCCCGGCGAGGAGGGCGGTGGCTAGAGCCATGCCCGGCTTCCCGAAACCTGATGTCCAGAAGTTGCGCGACATGCTGAAGTTCCTCTTTGCAGTCATTGTTGAAGTCATGGACGAAGAAGCAGGTGCCTGAGGGACCTGAAATCTCATTTCATTTGATCGTCCGCCGCAGACCGCGTCAAGTCATGGCAAGCCCTACTTGGTCGTCTGGCTGATCCGACCGCCGTGGTGCAGGTGTCCGGGGGGCGACGCAGACGTCATTGTCTGCCTGGCGGATGCTGAGGATCCTGCAGCAGGTCCGCGGCGATCCGCGGATAGGTCTCGATGGCGTTGTCGAACAGGATACGCCTGGCGAGCGCGGACGACGGAACGAGGGGCAAAGCGTCGGTGCCCTCGTAGTTCCAATGCGGGAAATCACTTGAAAAGAGAATTACGCGATCCGAGCCGAGATGGTCCACGATGCGCTCCAGCCTCCCAGCTTCATCTGGCGCGTCGAGCGGCTGGAGCGTCAATCGCACATGGTTCTTCACGATTTCGGACGGCGGCAGCTTCACCCACGGGGTCTCCGCTCGGACCCCGCGCCACGTCTTGTCGAAGCGCCACAGACTTGGTGGCAGCCAGGCGACGCCCGACTCCGAAAAGACGACCTTCAACTGGGGGTACTTCGCGAATACGCCTTCCGACACGAGACTGACCAGACCCGTCTCGAACGCGAACGCCTGCGCCACGTAATCCTCGGTGAAAGTCGAGCCGTATCCCGCCATCGGCGGATGATGATAGCTAGAGCCCGCATGGAAGCCAATGGCGAGCCCATGTCTCTCGGCAGCCTCGTAGATCGGCCAGAACCCGCGTTTGCCCGGCAGATCTTGTCCGCCGATCAGCATCAATACCTGCACGAAGCGATTGTCGCCCGCCCGCCGCTCGATTTCCTCGACCGCGAGACCGGCGTTCCCTAGCGGTACGATGATCGAAGCCCTGAGCCGCGGCTCCCGGTCGAGCCATTCCTTCGCGATCCAGTCGTTTTGCGCGCGGCACACCGCTGCCGCCATGTCGTCGCTCGGCAGCACCATGCCGCCCCAGATGCAGTTGGCGATCGCGATCGAGGAGCGGAAAGCATTGATGGCTTCCGACTTGAGGAGCGCAAGATCCGTTCCCGGCGCCCCCTTTGCCGGCCGCCAGTCCGGTCGGCCGCTGATTGGCGCGTTGGGTGGCGCCGACGTGAGGCCCAGGCTCAGCCGTTCGATGCCACGCATCTTGAACTGGGCCTGCCAGTACGCGTCGAGATACGGAATGATGGCGGAGATCGACGGCACGGCAATGTGCACGTCGCAGTCGATCGCCGGCGGTCCGAAGATGCTTGGCCGAACAGAGGCAGCGATCGCTTCAGCAGCAGTCATCGAGAAACTCTCTGAGCGCCTGACCCGGCCGTCATCCCGCGAGAATGCCCTTCACTTGAGCCGTCGCTTCCTTGCCCTTCTCGCGCATCACGTCGAGCACGGGCTTGGCCATGAACCCATCGTATGCTTTCGCGAACGATGGCCGCGCCCTCACCGTATCGAACCACCGTGCGATCTTCGGCCTGTCGTCCCACATGTGCGCGAGCTGCAGTTGATCGAGCCGGTTGACGTAGGGAGTGTAAGCGATGTCGGCGAGCGAGTAGTCGGTGCCCGCAAGCCAAGGCGACTTGGACAAATCCTTCTCCATGTCGGCCAGCATCTTGTCGAAGCGGCGAATCGCCGGCGCGAAGTGCGACGAGGCCACCCCATTCTCGTAGATGTCGATCTGCCGGTCGCGCCGGTACGGATCGGGGATCTTGTTGAGCACCTTCAGCGCCTCGTCGCGCGGTTTGGCGAGAAGCTGGTAGCGGAACCCGATGGCAAAGCTGATCACACTGGTGAGCTGATGCAACCCTTCGTCGAGCTGCTTCGTCCAGTACCGCATCTTGGTTCGTCCGAGCGGGCTCGATGTCGTGAGCGGCGTCCCGGGCAGGACCTCGGCCAGATACTCGAGGATGATGTTGCTCTCGATCACGACGTTGCCGTCATGCACGATCGTTGGCACTACGGCGTTCGGGTTGAGCTTCAGGTACTCGGGCTTCTGCTGGTCGCCGGCGCGCAAGTCGAGCGCGTGCGAGATGAACGGCGTGTCTCGCTCGGCAAGCTGGATGCGCACCTTCTCAGAGCATACCGACATACCCGCGTGATAAAGCTCGATGGTCATGGAAAATGGGCTCCGTGGCGTAGGATCGAATTGGTAGCCCGGATCTTAGCGCGAAGCGCCCGCGACTGCATAGCCGCGCAACGCGATGCAAGCCGAAATATCTAGTGCTACGGGCTTTTCCACAGCCATCGTTTCGTCTCCGGCCAAGCTCGTGCGAGCAACTTGCTGGGGACGATTGACCCGAACAGGGAATCCGCTTCTTCGTGGGGCAGGAGCACGAGGGAGTGCGCCAGGTTTGCAATGCCACCCGGGCCGATGAACGAAACCGACGCAATCTATTCTGCTGAGCTGACTTCGGGGCCGCCTGCCGCCGATGCGCGGAATGCTGACCACTCGGCTGATGCGTCCGCTCCCGTCGCTGTTCTGCCGAAGCCCAGGAAGAAGCGCGCGCCGCGTCCGACCTTCGAAGACGGCGCGCTGACGCGCATGTTCAAGTTTCCGTCCAAAAAGTATCCCAAGAGCTCGTACTATGTGACGGATACGGAAATCATCATCCGGATCAGGAAAGCCCGCAAGAAGTGGAAGCTCATCCTTCCCAAGAAGCGGGTCGTTTCGTACAGGACGAATCGCTGGTTCGCCAAGCCGCGCTGGATCGAAGTCGAGCTGACTTACACGCAGGCCGTGCGACAGGGGCTGCATGAGCCGACTGAACAGCCCGTCCGCGCCGACGCGACTGATAGTCCTCGAACCGCAGCTCTCGATGCGTTGCCGGCAGCTCGCGCGGACGAAGTCGTTTCGACACTCTCCACTGCAGGCGAGGTGACGCCGCAGTTGGAGCCTGTCAGCGAAGTCGAGATCGAAGTTGAGCCGGAAAGCGATGGCGAGCCAGAGCCTGAGGACGAAGCGATCACCGGCTGGGTTCCCGATGATGATGCCGATCCGTCGATGAGCCATGAAGAGGATGCGGATGCCGACGAAGAAGCTGAAGAAGCTCTTGCCGACGACCTGAATGACGAGGGCGCTGCGCTCCCTCTGGAATCCGCCACGAGGTCCAGCGTGGAGGGCGAATTCGCCCCTCTGATCCTGGCTGGCGAGCAGACATCGGTGGCGATCGGATCCGATCCAGCGGAAGCATCGGTTGAACACCAGGCCGATGTGTTCGCCGCCGTGGCGCCTGAAGTGGCCGTAACCGTCACGACACCGGAAGCCGCATTCGAAGCGCCGGCTGAAATCGTCACTGCGCCATTCGATGAGCGTGTGGCGGCGCCGGTTGCACTCCTCCCAGTCGAGCGCAACGAGAAGCCGGAGCAGCACGACAGGCTTGACGCGCATAGCGCTATCGAGATGCCAGCGTCGCTCCCTCGCCCGATGCTCGCGCGGCCCCCGATGCCCGTGCAGCCAAAGCGTCGCTATGTGGAGGCGCGGCTCCTCGCGGCGACACTGGCGCTGGCCATTCTTTCCTTGAGCGCGGACTGGTCGGGTGTGGCCGACAGTACGCTCGCCAACGGTTCGTGTGGTCAGGCTGCGCAAACGCGTTGTGCGGATGATGGCATCGTGACCGGTTCGATTGCTGTCGTCGCTGCCCGCGAGAGCGCGGTAGTGTCGCCTCCCAGTGCGGCTGAGCCGCAAACCCTACCCGACCTCCCCCCCAATCCGTCGGCCGATGAACAAGTGCGCAACCCGCAGAATCTCACCGAAGGTGTCGAAGTGCCTGATGGCGCCGACCGCCAAGACGTGGTGGTGGCCCTGAATACCGAAGCTGAAGTGAGGCCACCTGTCGCGCCACTACAGGTCCAGTCGCCGCCGATCGAGCATGTCCGACCGGCAGAGCCTGTCGTGGTTCCACTTGCGGCGCAGGTATCGCAGCAGTCCTACGGGTCTGCCGACACAGGTCTTTGTTCTGCTCGTGCGACCTCGATCGCGAAGGCGACGGTCATCCAGTTCGCGTTCGCCAGCGCAACCCTTCCCTTGCCTGGTGGGGATGCGCTTGCCCAGCTGGCGGCAACGCTCAAGCAATGCACGTCCGTGCAAGTATCGATCGAAGGGCATACCGATTCCGACGGCGACTACTTCCGCAACCAATCGCTTTCAGTTCGCCGCGCCGAGGCCGTGCGCCAGCATCTCGTGAATGCCGGCGCGATGCCCAGCCAGCTCACGGTGATCGGGTACGGACAGATGCGGCCGCTCGCGCCAAACGACACAGCCACGAACAAGAGCAGGAACCGCCGGATCGAATTGGTTGTCCCGCAGTGAACTTTCGCAGCGGGTTGGCGAAGCGCAACCCGCCGCTATCGCGCGGATCTAGCCCTCCCGCTCTTACTCAGCCGCCTTCGCATTCGGTGTCGGCAAGTGCATGTCGTTGAGGATGCGGTCGACGATTTCGCGCCGCTCGTTCCACGGTGCCCACGTGTAGTTATACATGTCGTTGAGGAACGGAGGGCCGCCGTAGAAGCGCTCGTATTGCGTGTGCCGGCCGGCGTAGTCGGAGCCGAGCAGATCCCAGGCCATCTTGATGAACTTGAAGCGGTCTTTCGCATTCGCTCCGATCGCCGACCAGTTGTCTTCGAAGATCTGCGACAGCTCGGCATCCTCGAACACCGATGCATCGGCGGGAATCTGGAATGGCCCCGCGCTTAGCATCTCGCGCACCTTCTCTGCGATGTCAGCGTAATTGTTCGACGTCCAGTGCAGCGCGGCATAGAGAAAGCGGCGGTTCACGTGCATGTAGCCGTTGGGCAGCGTCTCGGGTTGCTCGATCTGGCCCACGATCATGCCGAGCAGTCCCGCCTCGCCGGCCATCAGCCGCCCGAGATTCTGTTGCACGGGCAGCATGTGCCCGACGCCGGACAACTCGGCCGCCTTGTGTGCGATGCCGTTGACGAGCTTCAGCTTCTCGGCAAAGCGCAGCATCGACTGGTGATTGCCCATGATGTGCGCAGGCGTCTTGAAGTAGATGTCGCGAGAGAGCTGAGCGTTGTCCATCACGAACACGCGCTCCCACGGCACGAACGTTCGGTCCATCACGAGCACCGCATCGGTCTCGTCGAACTGCGATGAAAAATAGTTGTCGACGCGGCTGATCGAGTTTTGCTCGTAGGACTTGCG
The DNA here is from genome assembly GCA_947475855.1 of Bradyrhizobiaceae bacterium. Taxonomy (GTDB): domain Bacteria; phylum Pseudomonadota; class Alphaproteobacteria; order Rhizobiales; family Hyphomicrobiaceae; genus CAMDPA01. The sequence continues at coordinate 7,459 of CANJPN010000079.1, read as the reverse complement.
CACCCAGGTCTGCAGGCCCGGCGCATTCATCTTGACGGCGCACGTGACCGATAGGGCCTTCTGGTCGGGAGCCAGCGGCAGGATGTTGCCGATCCACGCCTCATCGGAGAACACGGCCGAGGTGCCAAGCATTTTGATGCCGGAGAGGTAGATCCCTTTGTCGTCCTCCGCCACGACCTTGAGCGCGGCATTGCCCGACGATTGGCGCTTGTAGATCTCTGGATCGCGCGCACCCTGTGGTGTGATCACGAGATAGCAGGCGAAGATGTCGTTGTCCCGCATGTGCTCGTAGTACTTGATGAGGTTCTCGCCGAACCCCTTGCGGCCCTCTTCGAACATTTCGGGCATCATACGCATGCCCGTCACGAAGGTGGAGACGTGGTCCTGGCTGCGGCCAAGGAGCCCGTAGGTCCATTGCGCGACACGCCGGTGCGCCTCTGAGCGCTTGGCCAGATCGGCCTTGCTGCGAGGCATGATGTACCAGGCCGAATGCCGCTCGCCGTTTTCCTCGTAGGACATCGCATCGATGTGCTCGGGCGAGCGTTTGAGATCGTAGATGCGGGCGAACGAGCGGGCGGTGTTGCGGAAGGCGGGGTGCGTCGTCACATCCCTGACCAGCTCCTTGCCGATCAGAACCTGCCGGCCGTCGCGAAGGCTCTCCAGATAATCAGCGCCGGTACGAAGCATCGTTAACTCCCGAATTTGCCGTGCATCAAAGCGGAATGGCTTGAATCGTGTCGCGTCGCCCGTCATAATGCATAAGTTTCTTATCTATTCAACCGGGGCGAGGCGTCCCGAGAGGTGCGATGGTCGGGCGATGGGAATCATGAGACGCGCCGCGGTGAAGGCGGAGCGGCCAGCGGCTTCGGATGACGGCAAGGAAACGGATAAGGCCGGGCCGGCCGAGCCGCGTGAGTTGACCATCGGCGTCGAGGCACTGCTGGTCGCCGGCAACGACGCCGCGTTCCGCGATTTCGTGGCGGATCTTTTCGCGGCTGCGTCCGGCATGCTTGCTGTGCGCCGCGGCTTGGGCAAGGCGACCGGTCTCACCGGCTCCGAAATCGCGATGCTGCTGGCGATCCGCCGCCTGTCGGGCGAGACGGCTTCCGTCGGGGTGCGCGCGATCGCAGAGCACCTGCATGTCGCCGGCCCTCACGTCACCGCCGAGATCGGCAAGCTCGTCGAAGCCGGCATGGTCGAGAAGCGCACCGACAAGTCCGACAATCGCGCGGTGGATATCCGCCTGACGACCGAAGGCCGGCAGGCGCTACGCCGCTTGACGCCGATGGTGCGCGCGGCCAACGACGTGTTGTTTTCTGGTATGAGCGAGACGGAGATGGCCCACGTTCACCGCTTCCTCCGCCGCATCGTCGCGACGTCAGCCGAAGCGGTGCGCCGGTTGGACTAGCCAGACCGCCTCACTCCTGCGGGACGATTCCGGCTGCCTTGATGATCGGTCCCCATTTGTCGACTTCGCCGGCGAGTTTGGCAGCGGTCTCGGCCGAGCCGAGCGTCAGCGGCACCGACGCGATCTTCTGCAGCGCATCCTTGATGTCGGGCATCTGGGCGATCTGCTTGTGCCAGCCTTCGAGCTTGGCGACGATCGGCGCGGGCGTGCCGACGGGAACATAAGTCGCCCACCACGGCGCGAAATCGAACCCCTTGAGGCCCGCTTCGTCCATCGTCGGAACGTCGGGAATGTCGGCGACGCGCCACAGCGATGTAACCGCCAACGCCTTGATCTTGCCGTTGCGGATCTGGCCGAGCGCGAACGTGCCGTCCATGATCATGAAGTCGAGCGTGCCGTTGACCACGTCGGGTGTAGCGTCGGGTGCGGTGCGATATCCGACGTTGACGGCCTCGAAGCCGGCGAGCTGGCGGTAGTATTCGCTCGACACGAGCGCGGTCTGGTTCGTCGTGCCGTACTTGTTCTGCGGCTTCGACTTCAGCAGCGCGGTGAGGTCGGCCAGCGTCTTGTGCTTGCTGTCGGCGCCGACGACGACCACGAAGCCGAGCTGAGCCCAAGCCGCGACGGGCGTGAAATCCTTCAGCGTGTCGAACGGCAGCGATTTGAAAAGCCACTTATTCATCGCCATGTTCGAATTGGCGACGAACAGCATCGTGTAGCCGTCGGGCTTGGCGTTCTTCACGACGCCGATGGCGATGTTGGAGTTCGCGCCGGGGCGGTTCTCGACCACGACGGGCTGCCCGGAAACTTCCTGCAGCTTGTTGGTGATGTTGCGGCCGAGGATGTCGGCGCCGCTGCCGGCGGGAAATCCGATCACGACCTTCAGGGCGCGGCTGGGAAAGTCCTGCGCGCTGGATGCCGTCGCGAGCGGCAGTGTGGCAGCCAATGCCGCCGCGCCGATCAGCGTGCGCCTCGAGACCCCGAATTTCATCGCAATTCTCCCTGCAAGGCGAAGTGTTGCTGCGCCTTGTAGGGCATGAGCGATGTCTCTTCAAGCCAGTGGGGAGCCGCCTGTTGGTGCTTCGTCGTCGTCTCTCGACCCGCTTTTGTCGAAGAGCGCCTCTTTCCTATTCCTCTGTATCGAAGAAGGACATCACGGCGCGGTTGTAACCGGTCGGCTTTTCGATAGTCGAGATGTGCCCAGCCTGCTGCACCACCTGGAAACGCGGGCCCTTGATCAATCACGTGCATCTGCCGTGAGTTTTCCGGCGGCGCCCCATGGTCTTCGTTACCACGGATCACGAGCGTTGGCGTGACGATCTCACCCAGGCGAGGTCCGCAGCGCAGATCAGCGAGCGCCAGGGCATAACCGCGGTAGCCCGCCGCTGACGCGTTGCGGATCACCATTTACATCCGTGTGACGACACTCGGATCTCGTGGCGCGAGACCTGCGCTCCACGATGGAGGAGACAATGGCTTCGATGCCGCCGTTCCACGCCTGCACTGCCGCGATACTTCTCCTCACGATCTCGAACGCGCCTTGTGGATGAGATCGCTTATCCGTGGAGGCGACAACGGAAATTCCGAAATGCGCACCGCGAACGGTTCCAGCGCATGCTCGATGGCAGAGGCGATCGCGCCGGGCACGGGAATGCAGGCCGTCTCGCCGGCGCCCTTCACTCCCAGAGGATTGTTCATGCCCGGATATTCGAGCAGGATGACCTCGATGCGCGGAATGGCAGGTGCCGTAGGCAGCAGGTACTCGGCAAAGTTGGTCGTGACCGGGATCGCCTGATCGTTGAATCCCATCCACTCGTACAGCGTATTGCCGAGCGTGTGGACGACGCTCCCGATCACCTGACCGCGCACGGTGTTCGGATTGATCACCACGCCGGCATCGTTGGCAACCACGATCTTGTGAAGCCCGACACGCCCGGTCTCGGCGTCTACCTCGAGCTCGACCGCAAGCGCGGCACCTGCATAGGTCAGGCTGGTCCCCATGAAGTTGTGCGAATGCTCGAGACCCGGCGGCAGATCACCCGGCAGCTTGTAGCCGGGAACCCCCTGCATCTCGAGCGCGATCCGGGAGAAGTCGAGTCCGTGACTGGGGACACCTTTGACCTCGACCCGCCCGCCACGAAGCTCGAGATCGTCGATACCCACCTCGAGCATCTCGGAGGCGGCCTTCAGCACTTTCTCGCGCACAGCGATGGCGGCGACATGGACCGCCGATCCCCCCATGACAGTCTGCCGGCTGGCGAAGGCCCCGAGGCCGAGCGCAATCGCGCCGGTGTCGCCGACGACCACGGTGATATCGGCCGGATCGACGCCGAGCTGCTCTGCACAGATCTGCGCCAGCGCCGTCTTGATCCCCTGTCCGATCCCGACGGCACCGCTGAAGACCGAAACCCTGCCCGAACGGTCGATACGAACCGTCGCGGACTCGTATGGGCCCCGGCCAGTCCCCTTGAGCCCCATCCCCATGCCGACGCCGAGGTAGCGTCCGTGTTCGCGTGCACGACGCTGACGTTCGGGAAAGCCCTCGTAATCGATGCCTTCCAGCACCGTCGCCATCATCTTCGGATAGTCGCCGCTGTCGTATATGATCGGCGAACCCGATCGTGCCGCCAGTCCCGTCGTGTAAGGCATCTTCTCCGGTGGAATGAGGTTGCGCTTGCGCACCTCATAGCGATCAAGCGCCAGCGTGCGCGCAATGGCATCGAGCGCGCGCTCCATGCCGAAATTGGCTGATGGATACCCGGCGCCACGGATCGGGATCGTCGAAACCTTGTTCGTCTCGGCTACGATCACCTGCAGATCGAGTGTCGGCAGATGGTACGGACCGGGTACGGCCGTCGAGGCATTCGTCGGAAGATTGCTCCCGCGCGGCGTGTAGGCGCCGTTGTCATGCACCATGCGTCCGCGCATGCCGAGCAACCGCCCGTCGTTGTCGAACGCGACTTCGAGGTCCCAATACTGATCACGCTCCTGGATTGCAGCCAGGAAGTGCTCTCTACGATCCTCGATCCATTTCACGGGCCGGCGCAGCATGAGGCTCGTCGCAGCGATGACGACTTCTTCCGGATACATGATGTGCTTGCAGCCGAAGCCGCCGCCGACATCCGGCGCGACCACCCGGATCTGGCTTTCGTCGAGCCCCAGCATGGTCACCAGATAGCCGCGCACATCGTGAGCCTCCTGCGTGGAGTCCCACACCGTCAGCCGGTCTTCCAACTCGTCGTAGCTGGCGAGGACCGCGCGGCCCTCTATCGGATGGGCCACGCCGCGATGCGTCTTGAGATTGAGCGTCGCCTTGTGAGGCGCACGCGCGAATGCCGCCTCCACATTGCCGTACGCCTGGCGGAACTCCTTGACGATGTTCGTCCTCTGACGCGTATCGACAGGCGGCGCTTCGCGCTTCAGCGCATCGAGGCAATCCGAGATCGGTGTCAAGGGCACCAGATCTACCGCGACCAGTGCAGCCGCGTCCTCTGCCAGAAATCGAGAGTCTGCGATGACTACGGCAATGGCCTCGCCGGCAAAAACGACCTCGTCCTTCGCCAACGGATAGGGCGTGATGTTCGGCGGCAGCGGATCGAGACGCAACTCGAGCGGCAGCCGGTCCTGCGTCAGCCTAGGCCGGATATCCTGATAGGTCAGGACGGCATGCACACCCGGAACGGCACGTGCAGCCGACACATCGATCGATTTGATCTTCGCATGCGCGTAGCCGCTGCGCACGAAAGCTGCTTCCAGCGTGCCCGGCAGGTGGATGTCATCGACATAGCGCCCCTTGCCACGCAGCAAGGCTTGGTCCTCGATCCGGGCAACTGGCCGGCCGATGAATTTATGCGAGCTCATGTGTAGCCTGCTCTCTTCTGGGCCGCGTGGTGGTGGGTCAGCCGGCTCATTTCCGATTCGATCCTCTTTGCCACGATGGGGCGCCACTTATTCGGTCGGAAATCCCTTCGTTGAGAAGTCGAAGTTGTTCCCGTCCGGGTCCGTTCCGCGCAGATCCGCATATGAACGCTTCCCCTCCCTACCCTGCGGACGCTTCAAGCCCCAATTGTCGAAGCGCGCGAGAACCGCATCGGCCTCCTCGGGCGCGACGTCGAAGCCGAAGTGGTTGAGGCGGTTCGGCTTCCCCTCCGCACGGTTCGGAACCAGTGTGAGGTTGAAATATCCGTCGGTCAGATAGATCGCTTCGCCCTTCTGATTGGGCACTCGCCGCATCTCGAAGACTTCTTCGTAGAACCGTGCGAGCCGATCCGGATCGAGCGTTACGACCGTCAGGCGGCGGAGCTTGGGCATGGCCTATGACACCTTCGAGAGAAATCGATCGCAATTCCGCAATCAATTCGGTTTCATGATGCTGCGTAGTTGGGCCACCATATCCGGCGGCGTCGAAAACAGTTCAGCGATGATCTTCTCTATCGCCTCATATGGCGTCGGCCCGATTTCCATGTTCCGTTTCGCCGCGCTGGCGATGAACTCGCTATCGAGCATGGTCGCCACGAATGCGGCGCGCAGTGCCGCTACACGGTTCGCCGGCACGCCGGGAGCAACTGCAAGGGCACGGGATGTGGCTACGGGAAAGGACATGACGCGCATCAGGCGCTTGTCCGCTGGACTGGTGACGATCTCATCGTAAAGACGCACGCTCGGCAGGTCAGGCTGCCGCTTGATCCCGTCTTGCGCGAGCACGATCAAATTGCCGTTGGCAAGGCCGGTTGTTTCCGCCGACTTGAAACTATACCAGGATCCAACCCGCCCCTGCGTCTCTCCGCGCTGCATCGAGAGCATCATGTCACCCGTTCCCTTGTAACCCGTGACGACCTTGAAGCGGGTGCCGATAAGGGCGTTGAACAGTTTCGGGATGATCGACGTCTGCGAGCCGTCCGACGACGAAGTCATGATGACCTCCTTCGACTTGACGTCCTCAACGGAAGTGACGCCCGCTTGGCGCGTGACCACAAGCGCGTTCGACAGCTCGGCCATGTTACCGATCCAGGACACCTTGGAGAGATCGAACCTCCGGCCTTCAGGCATCAAGAGTTGAAACAAGGGATCGACGTTGAACGGCATAATGAGCGTGGTGCCGTCTTTCGGGGCGACATTGTAGACGTAATCGAGCGCGGTAATGCCGGATGCACCGACGCGGTTCTGCACGATGACGTTGGGTTCGCCCGGCAGATGGCGTTTAGCAAATTCTGCGAAGAGCCGAACGTAGACGTCGTAGCCGCCGCCGACCGCGCTCCCGGTGACGATGATGACGGTCTTGCCCCGATAGAAGTCCGCAGCCTCATCGGCACGAGCGACGCCTGACGCCAGAAGCGCCAGTGCAAACAGGGCCGTCCGGCCTAGCCCCGCGAATCGCATTGATCGTCCCCCCTAGAAGATATTTGCCCCAGCCTTTCGTCAGGCCGGTCGCTCGCCATCCCTGATTTCGACCGGAGCCGACAGCAAAGCGACCGACCTCGCCAGTTTGGTCAGACTTAGCAATGGAAATCCAGACGGTCTTCGCGCTCACCACTCGCGGCCAACATTCCCACAAGCGCGGAGCAGGGGATGTCGAAGCTCGACGCGAGTTCCAGCTTTATGCTGTTCACCCGTGCGGGCACCCCGAAGGCCACGATAGATCTGGTGTCCCTCGAGCTGAAGAAAATCATCGGCAGTTCAGTCCTTCTCACCAAGCTCAATTCCGTGGGGTTCGACCCGACGCCACTGGATGCCGAAGAGTCCGCTAAGCTGATGGTCGAGGTTGCCGACGCCTGGGAGCAGACGATCGAAGGACTGAACTTGAGAGCAAAGCAATAGCTGGCTTCTTGCCGATGCCGATCACCCGATGATAACGGCTTCCACTGATGTACGGGTGTTGCTGGCGACCATCTTGCGCCGTCGAGCCTGCAGCGGATATCAAATTGTTCCACGACCGCGATTTTGCCGATAGCAGGTGGAGACCGCGCACGGCCAACTGACCTCAACGCCATGTTCCCAGACGTGCGCACCCGGCCCGGCTCCGGCGGCCCGGAGATGTTCTGGGCTATCGAT
>CANJPN010000078.1 GCA_947475855.1 Bradyrhizobiaceae bacterium | reverse complement strand
TTCGCGGGCGGTCGCAGCGTGGGTGGGAAGGCCGGTTGCGACCCGATTGAGCCAGGAGTTCGTCTCCTCGGCCATGGGGCCGATGAGTTCCTGGTTCACCCAATCGCCGGGCGGGTAGCTGCCCATGAAATCGACAAGGCGGCGGGCGTCGGGGTTGTAGCCTTCCTCCTGCGGAGCGGACACGGCGAGCACCATGTCGCGGTGGGTGTCGTCGATGGTGAGCACGCCTTCGGTGCCGACGATGCCGACTTCGAGCGAATAGACCGCGCCGGGCCACGTGACGGGGAGCGCCCAGGAGATCGAGGTGTGCAGCACGCAACCGTCCTCGAACATGATCATGCCGGCGGTGGCGTCGATTCCGCCGTAGAGCGGGCCCAGCACCTTGTCGACAGAGCGGGCGTAGAGTTCGACGGGCTTCTTCTTTTCGAGGTACCACATGCAGATGTCGAGCGCGTGGGTGCCTGAAATGACCATCGGCGAGATGGTCGAGGGATCGTTGGTGCGCTTGTAGTTGTCGATGGCGACGAGGCGGTTCATGAACGCGCGGCTCGTGACCAGCGTGACATCGCCGAGGGCGCCGGACGCGACCTTCTCCTTCGCGCTGCACCAGTTGCGGCGGAAGCGCTGGGTGTAGCCGACGACGGCATCGACGCCGGCCGCGTCGATCGCGGCCATGACCTTGGCGCTGTCTTCGAGCGTGGTGGCCAGCGGTTTCTCGATGAGCAAGGGCTTGCCGTATTTCAGCGCTTCGAGGATCGGCTCGACGTGGAGGTGCTCGTCGGTGGCGATGATGACGGCGTTGACCTCGGGGCGCTTGAGCAGCTCCTTGTAGTCCTGGGTGATGTAATCCGCGCCGATCCGCTCGGCGACGAAATGGCCGCGATTGTGGTTCTTCTCCGCGATGCCGATCCATTCGACGGCCGGGTGGCGCATCGCGGTGTCGCCACGGAACAGGCCGACGCGGCCGGCGCCGATGATGGCTAGGCCGAGCTTCCTGGATGCATTGGCGCGGGGCATGGGCGGCGTCTCCGTGAGTTTCTGTTGGGGCGTTCAATAGACCGGGGGGCTTCGCGGCGTCCAGTGACGGCGTGGCGATGCAGCTTCCATGGCGACCGGCAATCGTGCAGATTGTCTACGAAGCAAATCGGGCACGGGGCGGTGCAAGCGGCCGCCCCTCACCCCGCCCTCTCCCCCTGAAGAAGGGGGAGAGGGAGAAAAAGGCGAGGGTGGAAATGGCGTTCACGAGTTGGCGTGGTGTCGTGGGCATGGTTCATCCGACCTTGAGGCCGGGGCCGACGGAAGAGTTCATCCGGTTATCGCCGGAGGGCATCGGCGTGATCCCGGTGTTCGTCAACATCAAGCGCGGTACACGCGACGAATTCGACAAGCAGATCGAGCTTTATGAGCCGCACGTGAAAATGCTGGCTGAGGAAGGCTGCGACGTGATCCATCCGTCGGGCGCGCCGCCGTTCATCGTGCACGGCTTCGCGGGCGAGCGGAAGATCATCGACCGCTGGGAGAAGGCCTACAAGGTGCCGATGTTCACGTCGGCGCAGAACCACGTGCGTGCGTTGAAAGCGCTCAAGGTGAAAGCCATCGTGGGCGCAACGTATTTCCCGGCCGAACTGAACAAGACGTTCGCGAAATATTTCGAGGATGCGGGCTTCAAGGTGCGCGCGATGGACGGCATCGACGTGCCGTTCAACAAGGTGCAGGAGCTGGCGGCGGAGCAGGTCTACGCGCACATCAAGAAGAGCTTTCTCGCGGCCAAGGGCGCGGATGCGATCTACATGCTGGGCTCGGGCTGGCGGACGCTGCCGATCATCGAGATGCTGGAGCGGGACCTGGAGGTCCCGGTGGTGCATCCGGTTCCCGCGCGTGTGTGGGAATGCCAGAAGCGGTTGCACATCAACGAGCCGAAGGCCGGCTTCGGAACGCTGCTGGCAACGCTGCCGAAGCTGCCGGATTGATCAGATGAGATACCTAGCAATCTTTGCTGGTTTACTCGCGGTCGCCGTTCCTGCCGCCGCGCAGACGCCGGAGCAGTTCTATGCGAACCGCTCGGTGACGCTGGTCGTGCCGACCGCGCCGGGCGGGATCAACGACATCTCAGGGCGGCTGGTCGCCCGCCATCTCGCCAAACACATCCCGGGCAAGCCTAATATCGTCGTGCAGAACCAGCCCGGTGCAGGCGGGCTCGCGAATGCGAACCTGATCTATAATTCGATGGAGAAGGACGGCAGCGTGCTGTCGATGATGGAGCGGGCGGTGCCGCTGCTGGCCATCACGGGCGATCCGAACGCGAAGTTCGATCCGACGCGTTTCACGTGGCTCGGCAGCTTGTCCTCCTACGGCAACGACGCCTACGTGCTGCTGATCAACTCGATGCACAAAGCGCGGAACGTGGGGGACTTCCGGCCGGGCGGCATGCAGTTGAGCCTCGGCGGCAACCGCTCTGGTTCGACCAACCTGACGTTCGCGCTGATCGTGCGCGACGTGCTGAGGCTGAATGCGAAAGTCATTCGCGGCTACGAAGGGGCTGCGCCGATGTTCCTGGCGCAACAGCGCGGGGAGATCGACGGACAGGTGATCGGCTATTATTCGGTGCGCGCGGGGCAGCCGACGCTTTGGAAAGAGGGCAAGCTCATTCCTGTCATCCAGTTCGGCCGGGCGACGCGACACAAGGAATTGCCCGATGTGCCGACGGGGCGCGAACTCGCACCCGACGAAGAAGCTCGTCAGTTGATCGAGCTGGCGGAACTGCCGTTCGAGATGGCGTTGCCGACTGCGGCACCGCCGGGCGTGCCGGCAGATCGGGCGGCTGTGCTCCGGGCCGCGTACAGGGCGATGGTCGAGAGTGCCGGGTTCCTCGAAGAAGCGGCGAAGATCAATATCGAGATCAGCCCGATCGACGGCGAGGCGATCGTCGGGTTGCTGAAGCGGGCCGCCGCAACGCCGAAGAGCGTTATCGAACGATACAAGTTGCTCGAGGCCGATAAAGGTTAGGTTTGCCCGACGCTCGCCCATGATGTGACGAGCTCGTAGGGCGGGTCAGCGATGCTCTTGCCTCGCGCAACCCGCCGCCATACCGCAACCGCAAACGGCGGGTTGCGCGCAGGGCGCTTACCCGCCCTGCTTGCTACTTTCCTTCGCGGGCGGCGCGGACCTTTTCGAGGGTGCCTTCGAAGAAGGTGATCGGCGGGTAGGCTTCGGGATCGGTGACGACGTCGAGCAAGACGGCTTCGGGAGAAGCTAGGGCTTCGCGTAGCGCGGGCAGGTAATCGGCGGCGCGCTCGATGCGCACGCCTTTCAGGCCGCAGGCGCGAGCGACGGCGGCGTGATCGACGGGCGAGAAGCGGCAGGCGCTGGAATGGCGGCCGAACTTCACGTCCTCGGCGTCCTTCTGGTAGGCGAGTACGCCGTTGTTCAGAACGGTAAGCACGATCGGAACCTTGGTGCGCTTCAGCGTTTCGAGCTCCGACCAGACGTGGCCGAAGCCGCCGTCACCGACGACGCAGACGACCGGTGATTTCGGTGAAGCGAGCTTGGCGCCGATCGCCATCGGCAGGCCCCAGCCGAGGCCCGCGAGACCGCGCGGCGTGATGAAGCGCTGGCCGGGTAGCAGCGCGCGCAGGTAGCAGGCGATCCAAAGCGTCGAATAGCTGGCGTCGGCGACGAGGATCGTTTCTGGCGTCATCACCTGCGTGATATCGGCCATCAGCTTCTCGGGCCGCAGCGGGCTCTGGTTCGAGTGGACGATGGGTGCGATGACCGCTTCGTGGTTCTTGCGGGCGGCCGCGATTTCCTTCTCGAGCGCGGGGCGCGGCTTCAGTTTGCCGTCGAGTTCGGCGATGAGGGCTGCAAGCGTCAACTTCGCGTCGCCGACGAGGCGTAGGGCTTCGTAGTTGCGGCCGATCTCGGTGCCGTCGACGTCGATGTGGATGTAGCGCGCGCCATCGGGATAGAGTTGCCAACTGTCGGTGCCATTCTGGTTGGTGCGGGTGCCGATCAGCAGCACGACGTCGGAGCGTTCGATGACGCCGCGCAGGTCGCGTGCGGGCGAGAGCTTGCCGAGGTTGTAGGCGGCGACGCCCATCGAGAGTGCGTGGTTTTCATCGACGCAGCCTTTGCCCATCACGGTCGTCATGACGGGCAAGTGGAGCTTCGATTGCAGCGCGGTGACTTCGGCGCAGGCCAGCGAGAGATGTACGCCGCCGCCTGCGACGACGAGCGGGTTCTTCGCGCCGGCGATGAGTTTCGCGGCTTCCTTGATGCGCGCGGGATCGGCGCAGAAGCGGTCGAGGGGGATGCTGGCCAACTGCGCGGTGCGCTCCACGGGCGTCTTCGTCGGCTCCAACAGCACGTCGGCGGGCAGCATGAGGACAACGGGGCCGGGGCGGCCGGTGCAGGCTTGCGTGAAGGCCATGTCCAGATAGTCGGCGATGCGGTCGGGATCGTTACAGCGGCGGATCCACTTGGTGCAGCTCTGGAACATGCCGATGTGGTCGGCGTCCTGGAAGGCGTTGCGATCGGTCTGCGGGCGGTTCACGTCCTGAATGAGCGCGACGACGGGGATCGAGGCTTTCTGCGCTTCGGTGAGCGGGGCGACGAGAAGTGTGGCGGCCGGGCCGTTCTGAGCGAGCACGACAGCGGCGTGATTGGACATGCGGGCGAAGCCGTCGGCCATCGCGCCGCCGGCGTTCTCGGTGCGGTAGGTGTATTGGCGGATACCGATGTCCTCGCAGGCGAGGGCGACGGCGGACGGCAGGCTCTGCGAGAAGATGATGTCGACGCCATGCCGCTTCAGCGTGAGTGCGACGACTTCGGCGACGCTCGGCAGTTGCTTCGTGGCTGCGGCCATTCCCGTTTCCTCTCTCGCGCGGCGGCGCACGCCTCATGGGCCGCTGCCGTCACTTTGCACTGGGTGGATTGGGCCGTAAGATACATCGGTTGGCCCTCGCTGCAATGCGGCGACTGAGCTTCCCTCAATCGACTGGGCCTTTCTCTCATCCTCTCATCATCGGACGGATACGCGCGACATGGCGAAAATCGCATTTCTCGGCACGGGCAACATGGGGGCGCCGATGAGCCGGTGTCTGCTCAAGGGCGGGCATGAGGTGACGGTGTGGAATCGTTCGTTCGACAAGGCCAAGGCGCTCGAAAAAGACGGCGCGAAGGTCGCGGGTTCGATTGGCCAAGCCGTTGCCGGGGCGGACGCGATTTTCACCATGCTGACAGACGACAAGGCGTGTCGCGACGTTTGGACCGGGCCAGGCGGCGTCCTTTCCAGCGCTCCTAAAAATGGCGCGATTGCGATCGAAAGTTCGACGGTCTCGAACGCCTGGGTGATGGAGCTGGCGGGGCTCGCGACGGGTAAGGGGCTGCGGTTCGTGGATTGCTGCGTGGCGGGGCGTCCAGACGCTGCCGAGGCCGGCGTGCTGCATGTGTTCTGCGGCGGGCCGAAGGATGCCGTGGCCGAGGTGAAGGAGATCGTGAAGCCCTATACGAAGTCATTCTCGCACTTCGGGGCGGCGGGCATGGGGAACGCTTTCAAGCTCATCTACAACGTGATGGGAGCTGTGCACGTCGCGGCGCTCGGCGAGGCGATGCAGGCGTGCGAGGCGGCGGGGATCGACCTCACGGCTGCGGCAAATGCGTTCTCCATCGGCAACACGAATTCGGGCCACGTGATCCGGCATTCGAAGTACATGGCGACGGGCAAGCACGAGAGCCCGGTGGGCTTTTCACCGAAGGGCCGGATCAAGGATACGATGTACGGCGTCGAGTACATCGAGCGGGTCGGCGGGCAATCGCGGATCGGGCGGGCGGCGGCGGACGTTTTCGGGCAGGCGGTGGACGTCGGCATGGGCGAGCTCAACGACAGCGAACTGATCGACGCGCTGCGGAAGGTGCATGCCAAAAAGAGCTGATAGGGCTTGTTGAGGGGCGCGGTGTTTGCTATGGGGCGCGGGTCGCCTCGAACTCCGGTTCTTACCGAGTTCTGGGTGGCGAGCGGTCATGGCGGAATTGGTAGACGCACTAGCTTGAGGTGCTAGCGGGGCAACCCGTGGAGGTTCGAGTCCTCTTGACCGCACCAAATTCTCGAAGAGGCCCGGTTCGCCGGGCTTTTTTCGTTTGCGTGCCCCGGTGCGGGCAAAGCCCTGGTGCGGAGGTCGTCGTGCGCGTCGTGATGCTCGGAACAGGGGCCGCGCTGCCGGACCCCGACAGGTGCCATACCTCCATCCTCGTCACGCTCGACAACGGCGAGCACTACTTACTCGATTGCGGGCACGGCGCGACCCGGCAGATGATGCGCGCCAACGTCAGCCCGGCCGACGTGAAGCGTATCTTCCTGACGCATCTGCATCACGACCACATCGCCGAACTGCCGTTCATGCTGATTTCGGCGTGGATGCTGAATACGGTCGGTTCGCCGCTGATCGTTGGGCCGGCGGGAACGGCGAAGTTCACCGGGCATCTGTTCGAGGGCGGCGCGTTCGACGTCGATTTCCGTGCACGGGCGCACTACCGCGCGCGGCAAGAGAACATGGAGGCGATGCGGCCGGTGGTTCGCGAATACGACGCGGCGGGCGTGATCTACGAGGACGAGCATCTGCGGATGACGGCGGTCGAGGTCGATCACATCGAACGGGACATCGCGCGCTGCTTCGGGTTCCGGATCGAAGCGGAAGGCAAGGTCGTGGCGTTCAGCGGCGACAGCAAGCCGTGCCCCAATCTTAAGGTGCTCGCGCAGGACGCGGACCTGCTGATCCACGAGTGTACGTTTTCGGAAGAGTTCATGGAGCACCGGCGCAAGTCGGGTGTCGGCACGGTCGCTCACACGAGCCCGCTGGAGCTCGGCAGTCTTGCGGCGTCGGCGAACGTGAAGCAGTTGATCGCGACGCATATCGGTCACGTGGATTCGCTGAGCCCGGTGTTGAAGCGCGCGGCGGGCAAGCACCTGCCGGTCGATCAGATGGGGCCGCATCAGCTCGACGCCATGGCGCGGGACATTCGCAGCCGCTACGACGGTCCGGTTCGCATGGCGCACGATTTGATGCGCGTCGATCTTTAGATGAGAGCCAGAAGCGAGGGCCGTAACATGCTTATCAGCCGAACCGGATCAATCGGAGTTTGCGTCGCTGCTTGTCTGGTGGTGGCGTCGCTGGCGCCGATGGCGTTGGCGCAGTCGGCTTATCCCGATCGTGCGATCACGGTGATCGTGCCGTATGCGGCGGGTGGTGCGGGCGATGTCGTGCTGCGGGCGGTTTCGGAGCCGATGGAGGCCAAGCTCGGGCAGAGGCTGATCGTGATGGCGCGGCCGGGCGCGGGTGGCAATCTCGGCGCGCAGGCGGTGGCGACAGCGGCGCCGGACGGGTACACGTTGCTGCTCGGCGCGACGAACAACTTCGTCACCAACCAGTTCCTGTTTCCGTCGATGACATTCGATCCGCTGACGGATTTCGTGCCGGTGGCCAAGGTCGCGGACGTACCTTCGGTGATCTTCACGCATCCGAGTACTCCAGCGAAGACGCTGGGCGAGTTCATCGCCTACGCGAAAGCCAATCCGGGCAAGCTCAACTTCGGTTCGCCGAGTTTCGGGACGACACCGCATCTGGCGGTGGAACGCCTGAAGCTGATGGCTGGGATCGACATGGTACATGTGCCGTTCCAGGGTGCGCCGCCGGCCGTGCAGGGGCTGCTGCGCAACGACATCCAGCTCTATCTCGGTGGTGTTGCCGTGGGGGCGGGGCACATCGAGGCGGGAACCGTGAAGCCGCTGGCGGTGTCGAGCGAGAAGCGGCTGCCGGCGTTGCCTGACGTGCCGACGATCGCGGAGAGCGGTGTCGGCGAATTCGGTGCATCGAATTGGTGGCTACTGGCCGCGCCGAAGGGGACGCCGGCGACTATTGTCGGGCAGCTTGCGAAGGCGGTCGATGCTGCGATCGGCGACAAGGGCGTACAGGAGCGGTTCGCCAAGTTCGGCTTCGTTGGCGGTACGACGGATGCGGTCAGGATCAGCGCCGAGCTACGCTCGGAAGCGAAGGCCTGGGGCGACGTGATTGCCAAGGCTGGCATCAAGCTACCGAAGTAAGGTCTTTCCGCAGTTCACTGAGATCGGCAGCAAGCTACGGACGTGACGTGGATGGTCCGTCGGAGTTTATCCCGGACACTGATCCGGGGCGGACCATGACGGCAGTGTTTATTGCATAACGATTTGATTTTCTTCAGGTGCCGAAGACCATCGGGGCGGCGAGGCGGTCGAGGGCGGCGAGCATGCTGAGCGCGGTGATGCGGCCGGTGCCGGGATTTTCCGAGGGCACGTTGGCGATCGCGACTTCGATGCGGGCGGTGTCCGCTTCGATGACGACGCGATGCGTGTTGCGCTCGACGGCGGGGTCGGTCCAGATCTCGAGTTCGGTGCGGTCGGGGCCGGCGCCGGCCAATGCGATGGCGGCGGCGACGTTGACGTTCGCTGGAAAGCGGCGTGCGCCTTCGCGGGCTGTGCCCTTGAAGAGCAGCTCCGGCTCGGTGAGCGCGAACAGGTCCTTGCCATCCTCGACGACCTGCTTGGCGGTGGCGAGCGATTTCGGCGGCTTGCGCGTGATCATCTTCACGCTTTCGATCTTGCCGAAGCGGGCTGCGCGGATTGCGTCGAGGCCGACGATCGCGCCGGTCGCGAGGATGAGCTGACCGCCGCCTTTGCGCGCGACCTGCTCGAGATCCATGTTGTCGAGCAGCGCTGCACCGCTGACGGTGATGACGGTCATGCCCGAGGCGAGGGCGGGCTCCACGACGCCGCGGAAAGCCGGCGTCGGCACGCATTCGAGCAGGATGTCGGCTTTGCCCGAGAGTTCGGTAGACGCGACGACGGGGACCGTGCGCTTCAGGATCGCTGCGGCTTCGGTCCTGGTTTTTGCGGGATCGCGGGCGCCGATGACGGACAGCTCGAAATCGGGCATCGAGCCGTCGATCAGGCGGCGTGCCAGTTCCTTGCCGATCGCGCCGAAACCGGCGATCGCGACGCGTTTCTTGTTGGTCATGCGATCTATTCCTTGGGCATCTCTAGGCCCATCTCGCGATAGCGTTCCGGGTCGTCGCTCCAGCTTTCGCGGACCTTCACGAACAGGAAGAGATGGACGTTGCGGTCCAGCAATTCCTTCAATTCGGCGCGGGCCTCGCTCGAAATCTGCTTGATGGTCTGGCCGCCCTTGCCGAGCACGATCTTCTTCTGGCCGTCGCGCTCTACGAACATCGTCTGCTCGATGCGGACCGAACCGTCCTTCATCTCTTTCCAGTCCGTCGTCTCGATGGTCGCGGAGTAGGGAAGTTCGTCGTGCAAGCGGACGAACATCTTCTCGCGGGTGATCTCGGCGGCGAGCAGACGGGCTGGCAGGTCGGAGATGTCGTCCTCCGGGTAGTGCCAGGGGCCGAGGGGGACTTTCGATGAGAGATAGCGGCGGATGTCCGCGACGCCGTCGCCCGACAGCGCGGAGATCATGAATACAGTATCGAACGACACCAGTGCGTGGATGCGGGTCGAGAGTTCGAGCAACTGCTGCTTGTTCTCGAGACGATCGACCTTGTTCAGAACGAGCGCGCGAGGGACCCGGCTGTCCTTCAGACGGCTGACGATGGCCTCGACCTCCTCGGTGAGGCCGCGCGCGGCGTCGATCACGAGGACGACGGCGTCGGCGTCCTTTGCGCCGGTCCAAGCCGCGTGCACCATGGCGCGGTCGAGGCGGCGGCGAGGGGCGAAGATGCCGGGCGTGTCGATGAAGACGAGCTGGCTCTTGCCCTCGACGGCGATGCCACGGATCGGCATGCGTGTCGTCTGCACTTTATGGGAGACGATCGTCACCTTGGCGCCGACGAGGGCGTTGACGAGCGTCGATTTGCCGGCATTCGGGGCGCCGATGACGGCGACGAATCCGAAGCGCTGGTCAGTCCGGTCAGTTTGTTTGGGCCGGTCAGTTTGCATGGACGGTCTCGCTCATAACGCCTTCGCGGGCCAGCATCGCGCTGGCGGCGGCCTGCTCAGCGGCACGTTTCGAGCTACCGGTCCCTTGCGCCGGCTTGCAGCCGGCGATCCTGACCTCGGAGATGAAGCGGGGGGCGTGGTCTGGCCCGCTGCGGGAGATTTCGACGTAGCGGGGCAAGGGGAGGCCGCGGCCTTGCGCCCATTCCTGCAGAGCCGATTTCGGATCGGCGACAGCGTTCCCCTTCCCAGCTAAATGGGTCTGCCACAGCTTGAGTACAATGCCACGGGCTTTGTCGAAGCCTGCGTCGATGAAGGCTGCTCCCAGCAGCGCCTCAACGCCGTCGGCAATGATGGTGTCCTTGTCGCGACCGCCGCTACTCGCCTCGCTGTCAGAAAGGATGAGGTTGCGGCCCAGTTCGATCGAGCGGCCCATCGCGGCGCACGTCTCGCGCTTGACGAGTTGGTTGAAGCGGCGGGCGAGATCGCCTTCCGCAGACTCGGGGAATGCTTCGATCAGCGCGGCTGCAATGGCGAGCCCCAAGACTCGGTCGCCCAGGAACTCGAGGCGCTCGTTGTCATCCCTCGAGCCGTTGCCACGCGTGCTGGAATGGGTCAGGGCCCGTGTGACGAGGTCCTGGTCCTTGAAGCGATGGCCGAGGGCCTTCTCCAGATCTGAGTACTTTCGTTTGCGAGACACAGTGCGTGCAATCAATTCTAACGGACGAGGTTGAAAAAGCGGTTCCAGCGAATATCGAACGGCCACCGCCACGGTGAAAAGAGGCTAAAGGCATCCGGCTCATCGAAGGCGCCCGAGAAAAAGATAATTTCGGCACGGCCGACGAAATTCTCGAGCGGTACGAAGCCTACACCCCAAGTGGCGCGGCTGTCTGTCGAATTGTCCCGGTTGTCGCCCATCATGAAGTAATGGCCGACCGGGACCTTGAAGATCGAGGTGTTGTCGAAGGGGCCGTTGGGCTCGCTGTCGAGCACTTTGTACTTCACGCCGTTAGGCAGTTCTTCCTCGAACAGGGGAAGACGACGCGGCGGGCCTTCCTCCTCACGGGTCGTGAAGTCGCCGATGCGACGCTTCGGGATCGACTTGCCATTGATGTAGAGAACACCCGAACGCATCTGTACTTCGTCGCCGGGCAGGCCGATGACGCGCTTGATGTAGTCCGTGGAGTTGTCACGCGGCAGCTTGAATACGGCGACGTCGCCGCGCTTGGGCTCAGCCTTGAGCACCCGGCCGGAGAGCAAATTGATGCCGCCCGGGAACGAATAGCGGCTGTAGCCATAAGCGAGCTTGGACACGAACAGATAATCGCCGACGAGCAGCGTCGGCTTCATCGAACCGGATGGAATATTGAACGGTTGGTAGAAGAAGACGCGAACGACCATGGCGAGCATAAGCGCCTGGACGACGATCTTGCCAGTCTCCCACCACGTACCATCCCGGTGCTTATGCGCGTCGGTCTGCAGGCTCATCCAACTCTCCGGGTCGAGCACCCTCTGGGCCCTCTACAGGACCGCCGCTTTACAAGGGACGCTATAGCTGTTTCCCGCGGTTGGCGCAAACCAGTCACATGCATAGCTCAGGCGACGATGTGGCGGTAGTTTTTTCGTTCTCGAACAATGAATTCGGGCGACGCAGGCGAGGCATTAATCACACACTCAACGGGAGTCTTCCTTGGTGGGTAACGCCGAAATGATCACGATTGCCTGGGCATACGGAAAGTCGTCGGTCAGCGTGAGGTCGATACGCGGCACGTGACCCGGCGGGGTCAACATTTCGAGGTGCCGGGCGGCGCCCCCGGTCAGCGAAAGGGTCGGACGGCCGGAGGATAGGTTCACGACTCCCATATCGCGCCAGAACACGCCTTTGCGTAGGCCTGTGCCAAGCGCCTTGGAGCATGCCTCCTTTGCGGCGAACCGCTTGGCGTAGGAGGCGATCCGGGGGGCGTCTCGGCGGCGTTCGGAACGAGCCCGCTCGATCGGGGTGAACACTCGTCCGATGAACCGGTCGCCGAACCGGGCCAGCGTCTCCTCGATGCGCCGTATGTCGATCATATCGTTACCGATTCCAAGGATCACTTGGTGTCTCCAGCGATGGCTCTGCGGCCTTCGGACATGGCGGTGCGCATTGTTTTTACGGCTTGGAAGAGGCCAACGAAGATGGCGTCCCCGATCAGGAAGTGCCCGATGTTGAGTTCGACGATCTGAGGAAGTGCCGCCACTTGGCGAGCGGTGTGGTAGTCGAGGCCATGGCCCGCATGGCACTCGAGGCCAAGGCCCGCAGCATACTCGGCGGACGTGCGAATGCGTTCGAATTCACGGGCGGCGCTCGTCTCATCGCGTGCCATCATGGCTTCGCACCAGGCTCCGGTGTGAAGTTCGACAATCGCAGCACCGATCGATCTGGCAGCTTCCAACGCTTCCCTGGATGGCTCGATGAACAGGGATACGCGGACTCCGGCGCGCTTCAGTTCGGAGGCGAACGGCACGAGGTGATCGTGCTGGCCGACAACGTCGAGGCCACCTTCCGTCGTCCGCTCGGTTCGGCGCTCGGGTACGAGGCACGCGGCGTGTGGCTTCACGCTCAGGGCGATGTCCAGCATCTGCTTGGTTGCGGCCATTTCGAAATTGAGCGGCGTCGCACCGATGGCGGCCTTCAGGTTGGCCATGTCGGCATCGCGAATATGGCGGCGGTCCTCGCGCAGATGGGCGGTGATGCCATCGGCGCCAGCGGCGATCGCGGTCATGGCGGCTTTGACCGGATCCGGGTGCACGCCGCCACGCGCATTACGGACGGTCGCGACGTGGTCGATATTGACGCCGAGGCGAAGCTGAGGTGGGGGGAGTGGCGACGACATTGCGACTGTTGCTGCCCTTTCTACTCGAAGATCCGTTCGACCTTGCTGACGACGGGTTTGCTGCGCAGACCGGACATGATCCGATTGAGATGGGCAAGGTCCCAGACCTCGATGTCGATCACCATCGTGGTGAAGTCCGATGCGCGCTGGGTCATGCGCAGACTGTCGATATTGCCGTCCGCCTCCCCGATGACCTGGGCGATCTGCGCCAGAGTTCCTGGTTCATTTACGACGCTGACGGCTAGTTTGGCCGGAAATCGCTCCGGGCTTTCGGGATCGATGTCCCAAGTGACGTCAACCCAGTCAGCCTGTTCGAACTCCTCCAGCTTTGGAGAGTGAATCTGATGGACCCGAATGCCTTCGCCAGGGACGAGAACACCGACGATGCGGTCGCCGGGTACGGCGCCGCCATCCTCGAATCGTACGGGTAAGTCGCTTCGGGTGCCGCGGATCGGAACGCCGAGCACGCCGCGAGTGGCGAGGCCGTCCAAGGTGGCTCCACCGTTTGCAGCCTTCTGGCCAGAGGATTCTTGCGTAGCTCCTCCGCCGGGCATGCGGAATTTCAGGTTCATGACCTTGGCAAGGTTGAACCAGCCTTCCTGGCCTTGGGCATGATCGTGGCGGTTCTTGGGGCGGTGACCGGTGCCTGTCGTTCCCTCGAGCTTTGCTGCAGCCTCGGGTGAAATCGCGCGAACGACATCGTTTGCCGGCAACTCGCCGCGCCCCACGGCTGCCAGGACATCCTCAAGTGTCTTTTGGGCGAGACGGGACGCCACCCGTTTCACCCTCTCATCGGAATACTCCAGCGCGGCGCGTTCGAAGCGTCCTGCCAACAGCCGACGGCCGAGTTCCGCATACTGACGGCGGCTCGCATCGCGCGTAGCGCGGCGGATGGCGGCGCGTGCGCGGCCAGTCATGGCAACCTTTTCCCAAGCGGCCGGCGGGGTGGTTTGGCCGCGGGTCGTCAGGACCTGGACTTCGTCGCCATTGCGCAGGCCATTGCTGAGCGGCATATGCCGACCATTGATGAGAGCGCCAGAGGCCGAATTGCCGATGTCGGTATGCACGGCATAGGCGAAGTCGATCACGGTCGCGCCCTTTGGAAGGGCGATCAAACGGCCCTTGGGGGTGAAGCAGAAGACCTGATCGTGAAATAGCTCGAGCTTGGTGTGCTCCAGGAACTCTTCGGGGTTGTGACCTTCGAGGAGTGTCTCGACGAGGCGGCGCAACCACACATAGGGGCCGATCTCGCGCTGGTCGGCGTTGCCGGAGCCGTTGGCATAAGCAGCGTCTTTGTAGTTCGAGTGTGCGGCGACGCCGTACTCGGCGATCTCGTGCATCTGGCGCGTGCGGATCTGCAATTCGACGCGCTGGTGGCGCGGGCCGACGATCGTGGTGTGGATCGAGCGGTAGCTGTTCTGCTTGGGCGTGGAGATATAGTCCTTGAAGCGGCCGGGGACAGCGCTCCAGGCCGTATGGACGACACCGAGTGCGCGGTAGCAGTCCTCAGGCGACGAAGCGACGACGCGAAACGCATAGATATCGGACAACTGCTCCAGACTGATGTGCTTGGTCGTGACCTTCCGCCAGATCGAATAGAGCCTTTTCTCGCGGCCTTTCACCTCTGCGGCGATGCCGGCGGCAGCGAGGCGCTGGACCAGCGCGGCGTCGATCTCTTCCACCAGACCTTTATTGCGATCCGACAATGCCTGAAGCTTCTGATGGAGCGTGGCGTAGGCTTCCTGATGGAGCCAGCGAAAGGCCAGCTCCTCCAGTTCCTCGCGCAGTTGCTGCATGCCCATGCGGCCGGCCAACGGGGCATAGATGTCCAGCGTTTCCTGGCTGATCCGCTGGCGGCTCAGCGGCTTCATATGCTCGAGCGTGCGCATGTTGTGCAGCCGGTCGGCCAGCTTCACCAGCAGCACGCGAATATCGCTCGAAATCGCGATCAGCAGCTTGCGGAAATTCTCTGCCTGCTCGGCGCGCTTCGAAACGAGGTCGAGCTTCTTGATCTTGGTCAGGCCATCGACGAGGGTGCCGATCTCGGCGCCGAACATCTGGTCGATCTCGGCGCGCGTCGCGTCGGTGTCCTCGATGACATCATGGAGCAGCGCCGTTGCGATGGTTGCATCGTCGAGGCGCAGATCGGTGAGGATCGCGGCGACTTCGAGTGGGTGAGAGAAGTAGGGATCGCCGGACGCGCGCTTCTGGTTGCTATGCGCTTTCATGGCATAGACATAGGCGCGGTTGAGAAGCGCCTCATCCGCCGTCTTGTCGTACGCAAGGACGCGCTCGACGAGCTCGTACTGGCGCATCATTGGCGCGTACCCCTCGAACTGAAGGCCCTGCAGTTCGGAGCGGTACGGACTACCACGCCGAAATTCACTGCAGATATAAGTTTCGCCGGCAAAGCGTATTCAAGTGGTCCTGTATTTTCGGACACACCTCAGGCGGTAAATGCACGATAGCCGGTCCAATAGCGAGATATCCTCCGGATCGGCTGGAGCCGGAGATCTTCGTGTGAGGTTGATCGAGCGAACCGCAGTCGTCGCTTGGTTCAGCGGCCTCCACCGCCACCACCCGCACCGATGGCAGCGGACGGCTCGGTCGGGGTCAGGCTCTCGAGGCCACGGAGCAACTGCTCTTCGGTCATCACATCGACCTGGCTGTCGGCAGACTGGTCGTCGCGGCCAAGTACTGGAGCGCGGCGGTCAGCGGGGAGCAGCGGCGCGGATTGCGACTCTGGCTCGTCGACTTCGACGTTCTTCTGGATCGAATGAATCAGGCTTTCGCGAAGGTCGTCCGGCGGCAGCTTCTTGTCGGCGATCTCGCGCAGGGAAATGACCGGGTTCTTGTCGTTCTCGGGCTCGA
>CANJPN010000077.1 GCA_947475855.1 Bradyrhizobiaceae bacterium | reverse complement strand
GGCATGCCGAGCAGCCGGTGCAGCAGAATCGCCATGACGATCAGCGCGCCAGCAAAGAGCGCCACGCGGGGCGTCCAAGTTGCGAACAGCGCGGGGGACGTATCGTTCATCCGATGTCTTTGCCCAGTTTAATTCGGAGTTCTATTCGGAGGCTGACGGCCGAGATACAAGCTTCGTTTTCCTGACCTGCATGCACCGGTTTACTCCTGGCGTGCGGCGTCGCCAAGGCGACTGCGGCAACAGCTGATGCTCATACGTGATTCCAGGCGTTGCGGTGAAATGATGAACGCGGCCCGCAGATTATCGCTTTACGACGATCTGCCATGGGCTTAACCGTTCAAACCGAATTCCATACTCGGGTGACCAAGCAGCAGGAGAATAACATGAAGCTCGTTCGATTCGGCGCGGCCGGGAAAGAGAAGCCCGGCATCGTGGATGCCCAGGGTGCGATCCGCGACTTGTCTGCCCGCGTGAAGGATATTTCCGGCGAAACGCTGGCACCTGCCTCGATCGACAAGCTGCGCAAGATCGATCCGGCGAGCCTGCCGCTGGCCCCCGCCGGTGCCCGTCTCGGTGCCCCGGTGGGTGACGTCCGGAACTTCATCGCGGTCGGCCTCAACTACGCGGACCACGCGAAGGAAGCAGGCATGCCGATCCCGAAGGAGCCGATCCTGTTCAACAAGCTCGCGAACTGCATCATCGGGCCCAACGACGACATCATGATGCCGAAGGGCACGGGCAAGCTCGACTGGGAGCTCGAGATCGCATTCGTAGTCAATCGCCGCGCCCGCTACGTGTCGGAAGCCGATGCGCCCGGCTACATCGCCGGCTATACGATCTGCAACGACGTGTCCGCGCGCGACTGGCAGATCGAGCGCTCCGGCGGCCAGTGGATGAAGGGCAAGTGCATGGAGAACTCGGGTCCGCTCGGCCCGTGGCTCGTGACACCCGACGAGGTCGGCGATCCGCAGAACCTCGACATGTTCCTCGACGTAAGCGGAACCCGCATGCAGAAGGGGAATACGAAGACGATGATCTTCGGCTGCCACTTCCTGATGCACTACATCACGCAGTTCATGATGCTCGAAGCCGGTGACGTGGTGACCACAGGAACGCCTCCGGGTGTGGCGCTCGGCCAGAAGCCGACGCCGACCTTCCTGAAGGTCGGCGACGTGATGCACCTCAACATCCAGAAGCTGGGTGAGCAGAAGAGCAAGATCGTCGAATTCAAGCTGTAAGGGAAGTGGAACGGCGGCCAACACCATCTTGTGACTGGCCGCCGCCACGGTTCCTGCACTAGCTTTGCGAAGGTCGCCATCAGTGCGGCCTTCATTCGTTTGGGAGGAACGCCATGAATTCGCTTTCGTCACGTCTTGCGCTCGCCATTGCGGCTTGTGGTATCGCCAGCGGCGCCGAGGCGCAGATCGCCCGCAAGGATCTGTCGGTAGACACCGCACTCACGATCGCCACCACCGCGATGGCAGACTGCAAAGCGAAGGGCTTCGCGGTTTCGGCTGCGGTGGTCGGGCGCAATGGCGAGCTGATCGTGCATCTGCGCGGCGACAACACCGGCCCGCATACGATGGAGAACAGCTTCAAGAAGGCGTTCACGTCGCGGACGTTTCGAATTCCATCGGGCGAGATGGAAGACCGGCTGAAGAAGAACCCGGCCATGGGTGCGCAATATCTGACGGGTTTTACGACCGGTCGCGGCGCTCTGCCGATCAAGATCGGTGATGACGTCGTCGGTGCTGCAGGTGTCAGCGGTGCTCCCGGTGGCGACAAGGACGAGGACTGCGTGAAGACCGGCCTCGCGAAGGTGGCGGACCAGTTGAAGTAGCTGGGTGCCTGGTGGCCGCCCTCATCCCGACCCTCTCCCCGTAGACGACGGCGAGAGGGAAAATCGCTGGATCGGCGTGGTCAACTCCACTTCGGACGCGTGAGGCCGAGGTTGGCGCGGAGCGTGGTGCCTTCGTAGCGGGTGCGGAAGAGACCGCGCCGCTGAAGCTCGGGGATCACGAGGTCGACGAATTCAACGAGGCTCCCAGGGAAGACCGGCGGCATGATGTTGAAGCCATCGCAGGCCTTCATCGTCACCCACTCTTCCATCATGTCGGCGACCTCCTTGGGTGTGCCTACGATCTGACAGTGGCCACGCGCACCCGCGATATGGCGGTAGAGATCCTTGATCGTGTAGCCCTCGCGCACGGCCAAATCGTACATCAGCTTCGAGCGGCTCGAATTGATCTTGTCGTGCGGAAGCTCGGGCAATGGGCCATCGACATCGCAGCCGGTGATGTCCCATTCGAGGCGTTTCGACAATAGCTGGAGCCCGACGACGGGATCGATGAGATCCTGCAGCACCTCGTATCTGGCGGCGGCCTCGCCACGCGTGCGGCCGACGCACACGAACAGCCCCGGCATGATCTTCAGACTGTCTGGATCGCGGCCAAATTTAGCCATGCGGCCCTTTACGTCGGCGTAGAACCCGCGGGCAGGCTCTATGTGCGTCTGCGCGCCGAAAACCACCTCGGCGGTTTCTGCGGCGAGGTCCTTGCCGTCCTCGGAAGCGCCGGCCTGCACCATGACAGGCTCGCCTTGCGGCGACGGCGGCACGTTCAGCGGCCCTTTCACGCGAAAGAACTCGCCGCGATGCTGCAAAGCATTCAGCTTGGTTCGATCGATATAGAGGCCCGACGCCTTGTTGCGCACAAACGCGCCATCACCCCATGAATTCCACAGACCACGGACGACATGCGCGAACTCGCGGCCGCGGCGGTAGCGCGCCGTCTTTTCCATGTGAGCTTCGAAGCCAAAACTCTCGGCTTCAAGCGCGTTGCCGGAGGTAACGAGATTCCAGCCGGCACGTCCGCCGCTGATGAGATCGAGCGATGCGAAATGGCGCGCGATCAGATAGGGCTGGTCGTAAGTCGTCGTCGCAGTGCAGACGAGCCCTAGGTGCTTCGTGTGCTGGGATAGTGCCCCCATCAGCGTGAAGGGCTCGATCCAGGTGCTGTAGCTGTCTCGCTCCATGGCTTCCAGCGAGCCGCGCCACCAGGTGACCGAATCGGCCATGAAGAACATGTCGAACAGGCCGCGCTCGGCGAGCTTGGCCAATTCGATCAGGTGGGCCAGGTTCGAGCCGGAGTCCGCAATTCCTTCAGGGTGGCGCCAGGCCGCGAGGTGGTGGCCGCACTGCCAGTAGAACATGCCGAGTTTCATTTGAGGCATGCGCTTCCCCCGCGTGAGTTCGTTTTGCCTGGATTATCCGGCCGCAAGCGAAAAATCCGCAAGAAGAATTGTCGATGTCTGAATGAGACTGTCCACCCGCCGCATAGCCGGTGTCCAGGAGCGGCCGGCTACGTGTCGGCTTTTCCTGGGGAACGGCTGTGTGTATCGTCACGGCAATCAACGCCGTCTCATCGCACAGGCGAACACCAGGGGGTACAACGTCCATGGCCATCGAACTGCCGTATCGGATTGCGGCGGCTATCTCCGCGCTCGCCGTCTACTCCGCGGCGTCGAATACGACCAAGGCGCAAGAGGCCGTCGCGAGCTATCCGAGCCGCAACATCACGTTCGTCATTCCGTTCCCGGCCGGTGGCGTGCCGGACATCGTAGCTCGTATCATCAGTCCCCCGCTGTCGGATATTCTGGGCAAGCCCGTCGTGGTGGAGAACCGCCCCGGCGCGAGCACGACGCTCGCGACGACCAGCGTCGTGCGGGCCGCGCCGGACGGATACACGATCCTCTCGGTCGATATCTCATACACCGTAGCGCCGAACCTCGTGGTGAAGGCCAACTACGATCCTTTGGCAGACCTGACGCCGGTCGTTCTGACCTCTCGGTCGTCGCTGTTCCTCGCCGTCAATCCGGCGCTGCCCGCCAAATCTCCGCAAGAGCTCGTCGCGCTGGCGAAGGCGAAGCCGGGCGAGCTGAAGTACGGAACATCCGGCATCGGAACTCCGCCGCATCTGGGTGCGGTTTCGTTCCTCAATGCAACCGGCGTGAACATGCTGCATGTGCCCTATCGCGGGGCGGCGCTCGCTCTGCAGGACGTTGTCGGCGGGCATATCCAGCTGATCTTTACAGCGCCGAGCGTCGCTGCATCCCAAGGCAAGGCAGGCCAGGTGCGCGTGCTCGGCGTGACCGGTGCGCAGCGGTCGTCGAGCCTGCCCGAAGTGCCGACGTTCAAGGAGAGCGGCATCAACATGAAGGAGTTCGACTTCGGCACTTGGTTCGGCGTGATGGTGCCGAACGGCACGCCGGGCGGGATCGTCACGAAGCTCAACGAAGCGATCAACAAAGTGCTGGTGATGCCCGATGTGCAGGAGAAGCTCGCCAAGCAGGACTTCTCGATCGCCGGCGGCGCGCCTTCCGAGCTGACCAAGGTCGTGGAGCTGCAGACCAAGTACTGGCGCGAAGCATTGCAAGCCGCGGGCGTGAAGCCGGAATAGGTGGCGTGGAAACCACTACGACGAACGCAAGAGGACGGTATCGTGATCTCCAGACGCTCGCTCATTGGCGGAACCGCTAGCGCATTGGGGCTGGCCGCCGGGTCTGCTTCGCTTCGCGCACAAACCGGCGGCGCTCCGATCAAGCTCGTATTCCCGTTCGCAGCGGGCGGCGGTGGAGATGCCCTGTCGCGCGTGATCGCGGAAAAGCTCGGCCCCGCGCTCGGGCGCACGGTGATCGTGGAAAACCGCACGGGAGCCGACGGCCGCATCGGCATTCAATCCGTGAAGACGGCGGCTCCTGACGGCGACACGCTGCTGATGACGACGGGTCCGACGATGTGGCTGATGCCGCTCGTTCACAAGGCGCCGGGCTACGATCCGTTCAAGGATTTCGAGCCCATCGCGCACCTGACGTCGATCGAGTTTTGCATCGCGGTTTCGAATGCTTCCGGTATTGCATCGCTGCCGGAACTCGTCCGATGGGCGAAGGCCAATCCGGATAAGGCGACCTACGGCATACCCGCGGTCGGAACCATTCCGCATTTCGTCGGCGTGGCGCTGGCCAAGCAGATCGGCGTCGACATGCGACGGCTGCCTTATCGCGGCGGCGCGCTGGTGATGAACGATCTCGTCGCCGGGCAAATTCCGATCGCCGTGGTGGCGTTGTCGGATGCTATCCAGCAGCATCGCGGCGGAACCGTGCGCATCGTCGGCGTGCCCAGCCGCAGCCGTTCACCGTTCCTGCCCGACGTGCCGACGTTCATCGAGGCGGGCGTCGGTATCGACGGCGAAGCCTGGTATGGCTTGTGGGCGCCTGCGAAAACGCCGGCTGCAGTGCTCGAACGGATAAACGCGGCTGTTGTCGCGACCATCAAAGACGCCGACGTGAAGAAGCGCCTCGACACATTCGGCTTGGTGCCGACGGGCACAAGTCCTGCCCGGCTCGTCGAGATCATGCGCGAGAACACAGCCCAGTGGGGGCCGATCGTGAAAGAGAGCGGATACACGATGGAGCAGTGAGCCCCTCATCAGCTCATCGCCGCGGCGCTTGGCACAGAAGGACATACTGCGCCAGCAAAACGGACGCATCGAACTCACGCTCTCGTGGATTCGTCGCCAAGCATCGCACGATCTCGCCACTTGAAGCCGCGAACATGGCGACGAGCGCTTTGCCGCCGGTAGCCGCGGCGGCGGCCGCACGCCAACCGGTGTCGGGCAACATGCCGTCCAAGGTGGCCAATCGTTCCCGGCGCTTCGCCTCATTCTCGGGCGGGAACACCAGGACGAGGCGGTTGCCATGGGAACGAGCGAAAATGCGCTCGAGCTCCCAGCCGAGGCCTTTGGTGAGGCCCGGAATGACGATGATCAGAACCGCACGATCCATCCATTTCTCAACCGCTTCGCGCCACGCGGTGTCGTCACCCTCGAAATAGGCGCGGACCGCGCCGAAATCCGGTCGCGCCTCGCCGGGCTGGCCGATCGCGATGAACGGGCCGATCGCCTGCATCTCGTCCTCGATCGCCTGCTCCATGCGAACCTTGCCGCGGTCCCACATGAGCCGCCTGATGCCCGAGCGCGTGTACTCGGTCCAAAGGAAGCGCCAGACGTTCAAGCTGAAGCGCGCGCTTTTCTGGACCATGACGTCGTCATCGCGGAAGGATCGCAGATAGATGACGGGCGCTCTGCCATCGCGCGCCACGAGCGTCTCTGCGCCCGAGCGGAAGCAGACAGTTCCCCGAAGCCCCAGGTAAAAGGCAGCTGCCAGAAACACGAGGAAAAAGTCGCGGTAGTCCTCTTTCATTCCCTGCGTAAAGAAGCCCAGCGCCGCCGCAGCCAGGAACAGCAGCGAGAAGAACCAGTAGACAGCTCCCCACCCAGGCCGCAACGGCGCCTCGAGAAATGCTGGCCGGTCTTTCGGTCCTCCAATCCGGCCTCGAAGATCGGCCAATGCAGCTGAGACGTCGGCCACGGGCACGGCAAGGCCCGGCACCATGGCAGCAACTGGCGGCGACTTCTGCTCCAGCGCCTTGCCGCACAGGTCCACATCGACATCGATCATTTGCCCCCCGCGGTTCGCTCAGCGCGCCGAGCATCTCCCGGCGCATCGCAGTTAGCAAGGGCGCGATCGATTTTCGCACAAACCGCACGCATTGGATTGCCGTGTCTGTCGTGATCCGGCGTCGCAAGGGACAGCCAGAATACGATGGAGCAGCGGTGCGGGCTATGCCTTGTTTCCCGCTGTGCTCGATCCTCAGGATCGACCGCATGATCGCGGGCGCCCCCACGCCCGATGGCAAACTTACGCCTACACCTCGATCTCTTCGCCTTCGACGTAGGCCTCGCCGGGCTTCTCCATGCCGAGCTGATGGCGGATCTTGCGCAGGTCGGCGGGACGAGGCTGGAAGGGGTAGCTCGCGATGTTCGACGGCGGGCTGTCGCCGTAGGGGCGGTCGCACGCCGACAGGTCCTCGCGGAATTTGCCCGGGCAGCCGGACGTGCGGAAGGCTAGCCCCTGATCGATGATCGTCTGCAATTCGGCGTTGGGGATGCCGAAGTCCTTCACGCGGCCGGCCTCGTCGAAGCGCATCTGATCCACGCGCACGCCGCGATAGTCGATGAGATAGCGCGCGACCTGCACGCGCCGCCACTGATCGCGCGGCGTCGCGGGCAGGTGATCCATCAACGAGCCCTTCTCGGGGAAGAAGCAGAACATGTGGCTGTGGCCGCCCATGTCGACAAGGCGCTGTACGAGCGTCAGGATGTCGTGCTCGGTCTCGCCCATGCCGACGATGATGTGCGCGCCGAACTTCTCTCGGCCGAAGATGTCGCGTGCGTCCTCGAGGATCTCCCAGTACTTCGCCCAGGAATGCGGCGACTGAACACCCTTGCCGCGCGTGCGATCGAAAATCTCGGGCGTGGCCGCATCGAGCGCGACGGTGAAGATATCCGCGCCGAGGCCGTGGAGCTGTTTCACGTCGCTGCGGGACATGGTGGTGGGGTTCGACAGGATCGAGACGGGCACCGTCGCAGGGGCGATCCTGTCGGTCCAGGCCTTGAGAACGGTGATGGTATCCGCGTCGGAGTTCGGATGCGTGATCATCGAGATGCACATGCGATGAAACGGCGTGTTCTCGCCGTCGGCCGCGACTTTCTCGATGATCTGCGCCATCGGCACCGCGGGCCAATCCACGCGAATGAAATTGCGGTCGGCGTAGTCGCGGTCGGCTTCGCGATGACGGGCGAGGCCGCAATAGGCGCAGTTGGCGCGGCAGCCTTCCGGATAGGTCAGCAGCAGGTTGAGGCAGCGCGTGCAAGAGCAACCGTGCATCTTGCCGGGCATGATGCCGAGCGTGATCGCGGCGGCCGTCGAAAGCTGCACGTACTCCGGCGAGCGCATGTGCGGCGTCAGGCGATTATTGTTGGGCAGGTAGACGCCGGCAGGCGGCACGTTGGCGTGCTTCACGCGTGCGCCGTTCTTGGCGTCGCGCGGGGTCGGATTGGGAGCGCGGGGGACCATGTCGAGTGACGCATTGTAGTCGAGCCCGTTCGCCCCGGTGGCGGAAGGAAATGCAATCTCGGGTTTGAGACAGCTCATGCGGTCAACTCCTTGGCACCGGCTCCGCATGCATCGAGCCGCATTCCATCAACTTCAGTTCGTTGCGTCCTGGTGTCAGACCCGGAGGGTCTGACACCACCGCCAATCTTGATCGAGCAACAGGCGTGCTGCTGTTCGTAGGGGCGGCCGATGGCGTCGGCTACGGCGACGGCTCCGTCGGCTGGGAAGGCAATGCCGTCGAGGCCGGCCATCACAGCGTAAGCGTCCGTTACGCGCTTGTGCATGCCGGCCGGGCGAGCGCAACCGAGCAGCACCTGCTTCCCGGCCAATCGCTGCCGCGCCTCCATGAAGATGCGGCCGATGTCCGATGTGGCCGGCGTCGCGAACGTGCCGGGCTTGGCGTAGAACGGCATGACGACGACGAGCACGAGCGAATGAATGCCGTGACGCGCACAGATATCCAGCGCGTTGGCCTCACCGACGATGCGGCCATAGTGCAGGCCGATGACGATATGCGGTACGATCTCCATCTTCGTGGAGCAAAGGGCGGCCAGCGTTTTCTCGAAATCGGCGACGGGACGATCGAGATGGTAGACGTCGCGGATCGTCTCCTCCGCGCCGATCACATCCATCATTGCGGTATCCACGCCGGCGCTTTCCATCGACTTCGCGCGCGCTTCGTCCAGCAAGGCGGAATGGATCGCCACTTTCAGGTGCGGGAAGTCGCGCTTCAGCTTCTCGACGACGGGGAGATACTTCTCGTACTTGATCTCGTTTCGGCGGTTCGAGCCGCCCGACAGCAGGAAACCCTGCAAATCCTGCAGCATGACGAGATCTCGGACCTTGCGGTCGAGCATCTCCGGCGTCGTGGCCGGGATCATCGGATCGAGAATGCGGGCCTGGCAGTGGTCACAGTCCAGCGCGCAGGCGCCGGCCGTGACGGAAAAGGCGGGAAACGAGTTCTTCGAGCAGCCCTTCATCTCTGAGGAGGAATACTCCTTGAAGGTCGGCGTGGAGAAGCGGATGGGGCGGGGTGCGGCTGTCCCCAACTCCATCGCGCGCACCAAATCAGCGTCAAAGTCGCCGTCCTCCAGCGCTTCGATCTCCCGAATCCTGTCGAGCCAACCCATTCCGTCCTGCCCCACATCAACCAATCGGTCTCAACTTGCATTCGAACATCTGCATATTCTAACGTTTCCTGTCTACCGCCAAGTCCCACCCGAGATCGCCAGCCAAGATGTCCTCCGCGCAACGTCCCACCGTCCCGATCGCGATCATCGGCATGGGCTGCAGATTTCCAGGCGGCGTGCGCGATGCCGCGAGCTACTGGGAATTGATGGCACGCGGGAGGTGTGCAATTCGCGAGATCCCGCCGGAGCGCTGGTCGCTCGACGGCTTCCATGATGCGGCTGCCGACCTGGCCGACCGGTCGTACAGCAAGTGGGGCGGCTTTCTGGACGACGTGCGCGGGTTCGATCCGGCCATCTTCGGCATCACGTCGCGCGATGCCGAAGGCATGGACCCGCAGCAGCGATTGCTCCTCATGGCGGTTGCAGAAGCGGCGGGCGATGCACAATTGCCGCTGTCCGCCCTGCGTCGCGGGTCGACCGGCGTATTCATCGGTGTGTCGAATATCGACTACGGGTTGTTGCAGCGATACAGGCCAGGGACCGGCGAGCAGCAAGCAGGAACCGGCACGGCGCTTTCTATCATCGCAAACCGGGTGTCCAACCGCCTGGATCTTTCGGGCCCGAGCCTGGGCGTCGATACTGCATGCTCTTCGGCGCTGGTGGCCGTCGATATCGCGTGCCGCAACCTGGCGGACGGCGCGTGCGATTTCGCATTCGCGGGCGGCGTGAACGTGCTCCTCGATCCGCGGATGTTCATCACGTTCAGCCGGGCGCACATGCTGTCACCGTCAGGGCGCATCCGCGCATTCGATGCCGGCGCCGACGGGTTCGTGCGAGGCGAAGGCGTCGGCGTCGTGCTGCTCAAGCGGCTCAACGAGGCGGTTGCCGACGGTGATCCCGTTCTGGCCGTGATCGAGGCAACGGCGATCAACCAGGACGGGCGAACCGGAACCATCACCGAGCCCAACGGCGAGGCGCAGGCTCAAATGCTGCGTGCGGCGCTGGCGCGGGCAGAGATCGACGCGTACTCGATTTCGTATGTAGAAGCACACGGCACGGGCACGCCGGTCGGCGATCCGATCGAGGCGCGCGCAATCGGCAGCGTGCTGGGGCATGCGCGTGGCCGCGCGGGGGCGTTGCCGGTCGGGTCGGTGAAGACCAATATCGGGCATCTCGAGCCGGCGGCCGGCATCGCGGGGCTGATAAAGGCCGTGCTCGTATTGCAACATCGCGAGATCCCTCCGAGCCTGGGCTTCGAGCATGCCAATCCGTCGATTGATCTCGAAGGGCTGGGGCTCGAAGTGGCGGCACACCGCCGGGGTCTGCCGTCAATCGGGGGCATATCACGGGTGCTGGTCAATTCGTTCGGCTTCGGCGGGACGAACGCGTGCGCGCTGGTGCGATCGGCCGGAGAACACGTTCGGGTAAGGGCCCCGGCTCTTCGCGCTGACGCGCTGCGGCCGGGGACGCAAGAAAATGTAAATGCCGCCAGCAGCGGGCCGTTTCCGATACCGCTTTCCGGGGCGACGCGGCGGCATGTCGAAGCGTTCGCGGCGCGGCTCGTGCGGGCGATCGACGAAGGCGAGTTCGCAGGCGCGTCACTGGCAGAAATCGCGGCCGCCTTGGCTCAACAATGCGACCACGGCGAACATCGCAGCGTCATCATTGCAGCCACGAACGCAGAGTTACGCGAACGGCTCGATGGCGTTGCCAGGGGTCGCGAAACTCCTGCACGAGATCGGCGGGCACCACCGCAAATCATCGAAGGCAAGGCGCGCACAGCTCCGCGCCTGGTCCTGACGATGACGGGACAGGGCGGCCAATGGTGGGCGATGGGACGTGAGCTATTCGAGCTCGATCGCGTGTTTCGCGGCGTGTTCGAGGACTTCGACCGCGTGTTCGCGCCGTTCGCCGGATGGTCTGTCATCGACGCGCTGCTGGCCGACGAGAAATCGAGCCGAATCGACGACGCCGCCATCACGCCTGCCGTGATGTTCGCTTTCCAAGCAGGACTAGCCGCGGTCTGGCGCGCGCGCGGCGTCGAACCGCAGATCGTGCTGGGCCACAGCTTCGGCGAGGTGACGGCCGCCTATCTCGCTGGCGGCATCGGCATGGCGGACGTCGCGCGGCTCGTCACGCATCGCGGGCTCATTCGCGGCAAGGTGGACCGTCGCGGAACGATGGCGGCGATCGGGCTTAGCGCGGACGCCATTCAGGCGTGGCTACCGGCGGACGGAAGCATCGAGATCGGCGGCTACAATTCGCCCGGCATGGTGACGCTGACAGGCGACGAAGCCGCGATCGACGCGCTGATCGCACGCCTCGATGCCGACGATCCGGCGGTGCTCGCGCGCAAGCTGGCACTTGATTTCGCGTACCACTCGAGCTGGTTCGAGCCGGTCGAAGGTGTGTTCAAGAATGACGTCGGTGCGCTTTGCACCTCACCTCCCAACCTGCCGGTAATTTCGACGGTGACGGGCGCGCTGAACGATGATTTCAGCGCGGACTACTGGTGGCGCAATCTGCGTCAGCCGGTGCTCTACCAGCAGGGTATCGAGACCGCGCTCGACATGGGCGGCGACGTATTTCTCGAGTTGGGTCCCCATCGGACGCTGTCGAGCATGACGGCGGCGTGTGCGGCGGCGCGGGGGCGCAACGTCACGACGGTTTCGACGCTCGATCGGGGATGGGGCGATCCCGTTTCGCTCGCGGTGGCGACGGCACAACTGCACGTGGCCGGCATCGCCATCGATTGGCGGGCCGTGACGGGTGCGGATGGAAAGTGCGTCAAGCTGCCGGCGCGGCCGTGGCTATTGCGCGACGTGTGGTCGGAGCCCGAAGAGGCCGCACGGCATATGCGGCCCGGCATCGTGCATCCGCTCGCCGGGCGCCATCGCGCCGACACGCTGCCGACATGGACGAACGATGTTTCGCTCGCGAGCCATCCGTGGATCGGCGATCACCGTCTCGACAACGCCTGCGTGATGCCGGCTGCGGCCTATCTCGAAGTGATGCTGCATGTGGCGCGACACGCGCTGGAGTGCGACGTGGTGGAATTGGCCGACGTTGCCTTCCCGGCGGCGCTTTACATCGGGTCCGATGACGAGATCGTGTTGCACACACGCTTCGATCCGGTGCTGAGGAGAGTTACCATTCACTCGCGCGCACGTGGCAGCGACGGGTGGGACTTGCGTGCGTCGGCGCGTGCCTATCGGTTCGATGGGGCGACGGTTGAGGCGCCCGGCGGCGCATTCGCAGCGGGAGACATGGAGCCACTCGACGCGCCGGCTTTCTACCGGGCTGCCGGAGCGCTGGGGTATGGTTGGGGCCGGCACTTCCAGCGCCTGCAGAAGATCGAGATCGGCGCCGCCGGTGCGCGTGGCGAGATCCTCGCGGCCGAGAGCGAGTGGTCCGAAAGCGGGCCCTCGTATGCGTTCGATCCCGCAACGGTCGATGCCGCGTTGCAACTCACGCTGGCGTCGGAGGACATGGCGAACCGGACGAGGCGTCTCCCCCAACGCATCGATCGCGTCACGGCGACGGGTCAATTGAGGGGGGGCGTCGTTGCGCGTTTGACCCGGCATGCAGGGCCCCAAAGCGGCGACGACATCTCGTCCCTCACCATTCACGGCGCAGATGGAGGTTCGCTGATCGTCGCACGGCTCGTCGCGAAGCCATGGACCGGACGCTCCATCATCGATCGAGCGGGCGCGGAAAATCACGGCGAGGGTGTCATCCGCTTCCATCTCGAGAAGATGGAGCCGCTCGACAGCCCGGCAGCGGAGCCGGCACCGAGAGGGGCTTGGCTGGTGATCGAGGCTGGCGGTTGCGAAGCGACGCAGCGGATCGTCACGGCGATGGCCGAGCGCGGCTATCACGTCGATGTGGTGAATGTCCCGCCGGATGTGCTCGACGACGGCGGCGCACTGCGCGAATTTCTGCGCGTCGCGCTTGTCCGGCTCAAGCTCGCCGGCATCGTCAATGCGCTGGCGCTCGACGATGCTGCTACAGGAGATATCGCGCGTGCTGCCATGCGGCACGTTACGCGCGCCTTGTCTTTCGTGCAGGCACTCGCCGCCTCGCACGCAAGCGCCTCTCGTGTCGTGGTTCTGACGCAGGCCTCGCGCGCCGCCATCGACCGCTGCCGCGTCGATGATGCCGGCCTTTCGCAAGCGGCGCTGCTCGGGTTCTATCGAACCGTGGCGATGGAAATGACGGGCTTCGCGGTGCAACTGGTCGATCTCGACGACAACGTAGCTTGCGAGTTCGGTTCGATTTGCGACGTTCTCGGCGGGCTTCCCGAGGAAACCGAAATCGTCGTGCGTGGCAGCCGAATGTACGGCGCACGATTGACGGAAGCGGCGCGCGACGAACTACCCGTGCGCCGGATGGCACTGGCGAAACTCGGTGTTCGCGCCAACTTCGCGTTGTGGCGGGCCGGCGGTCACGGCACGGATGGTCTGCGCTGGCGCGAACAGCCCCTCGCTGCACCGGGTCCGGGCGAAGTGCAGGTCGAGGTGGCCGCGGTCGGCCTCAATTTCCGCGATGTCATGGCGGTCGCAGGCTTGCTGCCCGGCGATGCAGAGCCGCAACCGGCCATCGAAACGCTCGGGCTCGAAATGGCCGGTACGGTCGTGGCCATCGGGTCCGGCGTGGCGGACCTCGCGGCCGGCGAACGCGTGTTCGGCATGGGAACGTCCGCGCTGCAGCGCTTCGTCACCTGGCCGCGTGCGCTGCTTGCTCGTGTGCCCGCAGAGGCGATCTCAGAAGACGCCGCGACGATGGCTTCGGCATATCTCACGGCACACTATGCGCTAGACCATGTCGCGCGGCTGGCGGCCGGGGAGACCGTGCTGATCCACAGCGCGACCGGCGGCGTCGGGCTTGCGGCAATCGCGCTCGCGAGGCGGGCCGGCGCACGCATCATCTCGACCGCCGGCAGTGAAGAAAAGCGCTCCTACCTGCGCGGTCTCGGCATCCCGGATGCCTTCAATTCGCGCGACCTGGGGTTTGCGGCTGCGGTGCTGGCGGCGACGGGCGGGCGCGGTGTGGATGTCGTGCTCAATTCGCTCGGTGGCGCGGCGATCGACAAGAGCCTCGACTGTCTCGCGCCCTATGGCCGCTTCCTCGAACTCGGCAAGCGCGACATCTACGGCGACGGCGCGTTGATGCTGAAGGCGCTGCGTGCGAACGGCTCGTTCCACGCGATCGACCTCGCCGCAATGATCCGCGACAAGCCGGAGCACGCGGGGCGACTGCTCGGCGAGGTCATGGACATGTACGCGCGCGGCGAGATCGGTGCGCTTCCCCACGTCGTCCACGCCGGTGGAAACGTGCGCGCGGCATTCGAGGCGTTCGCCGCTGCGCGTCATATCGGCAAGATCGTCGTCGCCATGGACGACCCGGCGATGGAGATCGAACGCGGCGACGACGTCCGGCTGGACGCGCGCGGTACTTATCTCGTGACAGGCGGTACACGCGGGTTCGGCGCACGTGTCGCCGCGTGGCTGATCGCGCGGGGTGCCGGCCGCGTGGTCGCGGCTTCGCGCAGCGCCTCCGAGGCGAGCGATCCGAGCGGCAGGCTGCGCTCGACACCTCTGGATGTCACCGACCGCGAGGCGACAGACAGAGTGATCGCCGAGATCGCGGGCGGCGACATGCCGTTGCGCGGGATCGTGCATGCCGCCGTCGTCTACGACGATGCGGCCATCGCGGACATGACCGCAGGGCACATAGAAAGAGCGATGGCGCCGAAGGTCATGGGCGCGCTAAATCTGACGAGATCAGTGCAGCGCCATGCAGGGGGCCTCGACTTCTTCGTCTCGTTCTCGTCGCTGGCAGCAGGCATCGGCTGGCCCGGGCAAGCCAACTACGCCGCAGCCAACGCATTTCTCGAAGCGCTGGCCGTGTGGCAGCGCGCGCGCGGCATCCCTGGGCAGTGCATCGCGTGGGGAGCGCTCGGCGAAAGCGGTCACGTCGCGAGAAGCAGCGACATGCAAGCGTTTCTCGACAGCGCCGGATGGATCGCGATGGCGGACGACGCGGCGCTCGAAGCGCTCGGGTCTGCCATCGGCAGAAATGCGGCCGTCATGACGATAGCAGAGGCCGACTGGCCGAAACTTGCCGCGCTTTATCCATTGGTCGGGCGGGCGCCACGAACGCGAAAGCTGGCAGTGCGCGTGGCACAGAATGCCGAAGTGAGCACGGGCCTAGCCGGGCTTACAGGATCTGCTTTGCTGCAAGCGGCACTCGATCTCGTACGTCGAGAAGCCGCAAAAGTGTTGCGTGCCGAGCCCGCCGAACTGAGTGGCGTGGAGAGGCTGGACGAGGCCGGCATTGATTCGCTGTCGTCGTTCGAGCTCAGAAATCGCATCGGGCAAGCCGCCGGTATCGAGTTGCCGATGGCCGCATATGCCCAGGCGCGAACGTTCGCGGCGCTCGGCGCGGTGTTGGCGGATCTCACCGAGCAAAGTGGCCGGGCGCCTCGGTAGAAGGGTCCCGGCAGGCCGGTCCCGTGTGGCGTTTTGGACAGCTACTTGTGCGATTTCATCATGCCCAGGGTAAAGAGGTAGTCGTCGCCATCCTTCGGCTTGTGGCACTCGAAACAAGCTTTGAGGTTGGCCTTGTCGTTGACCGCCCTCGCCGTGGTGTACGCTTGGTATTCCCACTCGCCGTTGCGC
>CANJPN010000076.1 GCA_947475855.1 Bradyrhizobiaceae bacterium | reverse complement strand
CTGATCGAGATGTGCGGCGGTATGGCGGACGGGCACAAGTTCAAAGGTTATTTGCCAGGCGGCGCCTCGGGAGGAATCCTGCCCGACTATCTGGCAGACCTTCCCCTCGACTTCGGCATGCTCGAGAAGCACGGCAGTTTCGTCGGCAGCCACGCCGTGGTTATTCTTGCTGACGAAGACGACATGAAGGCTGTGGTTCTCAACCTGATGCGCTTCTTCGAGGACGAAAGCTGCGGCCAATGCACCCCGTGCCGCAACGGCACTGAAAAGGCAGTGGCCCTGATCGAGGCCGGCAACTGGAAAGGCGATCTGCTCGCCGACCTTTCACAAGTCATGGCCGACGCCTCGATCTGCGGCCTGGGACAAGCCGCGCCGAACCCGATCAAGAGCGTGCTCAAGTGGTTCCCGGAGGATCTGCAGTAGTGCTGGTATGACAAAGGCTCAAGCCAAGATCGAGCTCCTCAAGCTTCGGCTAACTTGGGCCAACAAAAGCGGACAGTTTTCGGTTGGCGGACCGGTTTTCCTCCCGTGGCGCTCCGAAAAACATTCGCACTTTCTGGCATTGGAACGAGGCCGATAGCACACATGACCAAAATCACCTTCACGCTCGATGGCCGCGAGGTCGAGGCAGCCGACGGCGAGACCATCTGGCAGGTGGCCCAGCGCGCAGGCACCACGATCCCGCACCTGTGCTGGCATTCCGCCCCCGGCTATCGCGCTGACGGCAACTGCCGCGCCTGCATGGTGGAGGTCGAAGGCGAGCGGGTGCTGGCAGCTTCATGCCAGCGCAAGCCGTCCGCCGGCATGAAGGTGAAGACGGGGTCCGAACGCGCCACGAAATCGCGCGAGATGGTGTTCGAATTGCTCGCCGCCGATCAACCCGCCCGCGAGGAGAGCCACGATCCCAAGTCCAAGTTCTGGAACTGGATCGACGCGATGGGCGTACAGCCGACCTCGCGCTTCGGGCACGGCGATCGGCCCAAGGCCGACAACACGCACACCGCGATCTCCGTCAATCTCGACGCCTGCATCAACTGCGGCCTGTGCGTGCGCGCCTGTCGCGAGGTGCAGATGAACGACGTGATCGGCATGGCGTACCGCGGCGCGGATAGCAAAGTCGTATTCGACTTCGACAAGGGCATGGGCGACTCGACCTGCGTCGCCTGTGGCGAGTGCGTCCAGGTGTGCCCGACCGGCGCGCTCATGGAGGGCAATCTCATCGAACGCAGCACCGGCAAGCGCGTTGCGTTCGAAGACAGGAGCGTCGACACGCTGTGCCCGTATTGCGGCGTCGGCTGTCAGACCACCGTCCACGTCGCCAAGGACAAGAACGGCGTCGACAAGATCCTCTACGTCGATGGCCGCGACGGGCCCGCAAATTCCAACCGCTTGTGCGTGAAGGGCCGCTTCGGCTTCGACTACATTCACCACCCTGACCGGCTGACGAAACCGCTGATCCGCCGCGACGGCGTCACCAAGGACGCCAATCTCCAGATCAAACGCGAAGAAATCTCGAAGTACTTCCGCGAGGCGACGTGGGAGGAGGCGCTGGCGCACGCAGCGGGCGGCCTGAAAAAGGTGCACGCGGCGAAGGGTTCGGAAGGCATTGCCGGCTTCGGTTCGGCGAAGGGCTCCAACGAAGAGGCCTATCTCTTCCAGAAGCTGATCCGCCAGGGCTTCGGCACAAACAACGTCGACCACTGCACGCGGTTGTGCCACGCATCGTCGGTTGCCGCGTTGATGGAGGGCCTCAACTCCGGCGCGGTGACAGCACCTTTCACGGCGGCCAAGGATTCCGACTGCATCATCGTGATCGGCGCGCGGCCCGCGGAAAACCACCCGGTCGCCGCGACATTCCTGAAGAACGCGGCCAAGCGCGGCGCCAAGCTGATCGTCATGGATCCGCGCGGTCAGAACCAGGGCATATCGCGCTTCGCCAGCCACATCCTGCAGTTCACGCCGGGCCGCGACGTCGCGCTGCTCAACGCCATGCTGCACACGATCATCACCGAAGGCCTCGTCGATGTGCAGTACATCCAGGCGCACACGGACGGCTACGAGGCATTGAAGGAGAAGATCAAGGATTTCGCGCCCGAAGCGATGGCGGAACTCACTGGAATACCGGCCGCGACGATCAAGGAAGTCGCGCGACTCTACGCCCGCTCCGAGCGATCGATCATCTTCTGGGGCATGGGCATCTCGCAACACACGCACGGCACCGACAATGCGCGATGCCTGATCGCACTCGCGCTGACCACCGGGCAGGTCGGGCGCCCCGGCACCGGGTTGCATCCGCTGCGCGGGCAGAACAACGTGCAGGGAGCATCAGACGCCGGCCTCATCCCGATGCTGTACCCGGATTACCGCAGCGTCGAGAACCCAGAAGTGCGCGCCGAGTACGAGAAGCTCTGGGGCCGCGCGCTGAACCCGAAGAAGGGTCTCACCGTCGTCGAGATCGTCAACGACATCCACGCTGGGGGCATCCGCGGGATGTATATCATGGGCGAGAACCCCGCGATGTCCGACCCGGACGTGCAGCACGCGCGCGAGGCACTCGCGATGCTCGATCACCTCGTTGTGCAGGACATCTTCCTCACCGAGACCGCGTGGCACGCCGACGTGATCCTGCCGGCAACCGCACACGCAGAGAAGCTGGGCTCGTTCTCCAATACCAACCGGCAAGTGCAGATCGGACGCCCCGTCGTGAATGCGCCGGGAGAGGCACGCCAGGACTGGGAGCTGATCGTCGATCTCGCCCGCCGTGTCGGCCTCACGTGGAACTACACCAATGTCGGCGAGGTCTTCACCGAGATGGCCTCCGTGATGCCGTCGCTCAAGAACATCACGTGGGAGCGGCTGATGCGGGAGGATGTCGTGACCTACCCGTGCGACGCACCCGACAAACCCGGCAACGAGATCATCTTCGCGACATCGTTCCCGACCGCATCGGGCCGCGCCAGGATCGTGCCGGCGACGCTGCTGCCGCCCGACGAGATGCCGGACGCGCAGTATCCGATGGTGCTCACCACAGGGCGTCTCCTGGAGCACTGGCACACCGGCTCGATGACTCGCCGCTCGACCAACCTCGACGCACTCGAGTCCGAGGCGATCGCCGGCCTCAACCCACGCGAGATGGAACGGATGGGGCTGAAGGCCGGCGACTTCGTCCGCGTCTCGACGCGCCGCGGCGCCCTCACCTTGAAAGCGCGCGCCGACCGCGACGTGGCACCCGGCATGGTGTTCATCCCGTTCTGTTTCGCGGAGGCACCTGCCAACATGCTGACCAACCCGCAGCTCGACCCCATGGGCAAAATCCCCGAGTTCAAATACTGCGCGGCCAAGGTCGAGAAAGCCGATATGGCAGCGGCGGCGGAGTAGGTTCTGCCGTCGGTCGGTTTGCCGGCAACAGTCGCTCGTGATGGGGGTGCTTGCCCGGGATTAACCGCAGTTGTGGTGCACGGGTTCGATGCGAACCTGTCGGCCGCGCTGATCGACTGCTATTCTGCGCGCGTCCTGCCCCCATCCCATCGCAGCGGCGCACGCCGCGCGCGGCGACTATCGAGGCCACATGAAATACCGCCGTCTTGTTGCAGCTCTCGTCGCAACGGCCAGTGTGCTGCACCTCGCGCTGGCGCACGTGACGCAGGCACAGGAGTCCGGACCACCTGCCCGGGTGAAGGAAATCCAACTGGCTGCGGAAGCGTTCAAACTCGACGACGTGATGCCCCCATGGGCTGAACTTGTCGAAATGCCGCCACCCGATCCCACGCTGGCGCTGCAGGTCCGCCTCGCAGACACCCAATACCGTATAGGCGAATCCACACAGACCTTCGTCCGCCGCGCCTTGACCGTCAACTCTGCCGCCGCCCTCAGCAGCGCGGGACAGCTCGAGATCCGGTTCATTCCCCAATATCAGAATGTCGCGCTGCACGCAGTCCGCGTGCACCGCGCTGCAACCGTTCTCGACCGCCGCTCGGACGCAGCGATCCGGTACCTGCAGCGCGAACGCGATCTCGAACGTGGCGTGTACAGCGGAGAGGTCACAGCCTCGATCCTCGTCAATGATCTCAGGGTCGGGGATACGCTCGAGCTTGCGTATACGATTACCGGCCAGAACCCGGTGTTCGATGGCTACTTCGCGGACGTGTCGAGCTGGGATGTCGGCTTCCAACCACGATTGCGCCGTGTCGTCCTCATGCACCCCGACAATCGTCGCATCGCGTATCGGCTCAATGGCGACACGTCACTGGGCAATGTCGAACCACAGATCTCCACCGCCAACGGCATCCGCCGCGTGCTATTCGAAGAGCGCAATCTACACCGCATCGAGCCAGAACCCGGTCTGCCACCCGGCTCGGAGCCCTACCGCTGGCTGCAAATGTCGGAATTCTCCTCGTGGCAGGAACTAGCCGTGTGGGCCGCCGGTCTTTTCAAGGTAGAGGAAACTCCCGGCGCAGAGTTGAAATCCATCGTCGATCGTCTCGCCAAGGTTTCGGATAAAGAGGACCAGATCGAAGCAGCCCTCCGGTTCGTCCAGAACGAGGTCCGGTATTTCTCAGTCTCGCTGGGTGAGAGTTCACATCGCCCCGCTTCGCCCAATTCGGTGCTGGAGCGCCGGTTTGGGGACTGCAAGGACAAATCTCTCCTGCTGATCACCATCCTCAAAGCCCTTGGAGTTGAGGCCAGGCCCGT
Organism: Bradyrhizobiaceae bacterium; assembly: GCA_947475855.1. Lineage (GTDB taxonomy): Bacteria > Pseudomonadota > Alphaproteobacteria > Rhizobiales > Hyphomicrobiaceae > CAMDPA01. Next base: position 11,164 of record CANJPN010000076.1, on the reverse strand, counting down.
ACTTTTGAAGGCAAGTTCTCGTCGGACTTTCGACAAACTACTGCCGAGCCCGCTGTTGTTCGATCACGCCATCGTCGAAGTTCGAACCGATAGTGGCACGTATTTCCTCGACCCGACGCGGCTTGGCCAGTTCGGCCGTCTGGCCACGATGGGTCAGGCGCATGACGGCGCCCATGTTCTGATTGCCGCGCCAGGAACGTCGGAACTCGTTACCATCGAAACGCCGAAAGCCGGTCAGCCCGGCCGCAACGAACTGATCGAGAAGGTCGTTCTCCCCAGGCTCGACAGCGAAGCCCAGCTCGAGTCGACGCAAATCTGGTACGGCGTCCACGCCGAAAGCCTGCGATTGTTGCTCGAACGCCTGCCCATTTCGCAACTCGGCCGTTCTCTCACCCAGGAGATCGAGAGCCGTTATCCCGGCGCGGCCCTCAAGGGCGATCCCGTCATCAGCGACGACCGCATCAACAACGTGCTGAAGATCGCCGTGACGCTGACGGTGCCCGCAATCGCCAAGGAGGAGAACGGCAACTGGTTCATTCGCTTTACCGCCGTCAACATGCAGGGTGCACTGGCCCCGGTGCCGCCTTCCGCACGCAAAGCGCCGATGGCCATGCCCAAGTATCCGTTCGTCGCGCTTTACACGTTCGAGGCGCAGCTACCGCCCGAAGTCGGACAGATCGCCGATCCGCAATCCTGGTCGATCAAGGACAAGCACTTCATCTATCATCAGTCGACATACTTCCGCGGAAACCAATTCAAATCGCGGACAGAGCTGTCGGTTGTAGCCCCCGTCGTCGCCTCGGCCGATCTCGCGACCTATGCGAAATCCGTTACCGACACCAGTAGGACCGGCCTCAACATCGTCGTCATACCGAAATCGCTGATCAAGCCCGGTGCGACGAAGACCCCCCAGGATGTCGGCGACCGCATGGCCGCGCAGGCCAAGCAGACGATCGATCTCGCGACGAAAGCAATCACGACGGCGAAGCTCAGCGGCAAGGATCTCGCCGACGCCTACTGCCTGCGCAGCATGAACTACAGCTCGCTGTCCGCCCATGCCAAGGCGTTCGCAGATGCCGACAAGGCCATCGCCATCACCCCCGAATATGCGTCTTGCCGAGGTTACGCGCATCTGTTCGCCGGCCAGTTCGAAAAAGCCGACGCTGACTACAGCCGCGCCGTTGCCGGCAAAAACGACGACGAAGGCAACTTCCTGGAACGCGGGATCGTCCGGTTGTATGCCGGACGCCTCGAAGCCGCGCGCGACGACTTCACCCGCGCCGCGAATACCGACAAGCAGGAGAAGCGCGTTGTTGGGGAACTGTGGCTAGCGGCCACCCAATTGAGACTCGGGCAGCCACTGCCGCCTGACCTCGTCAAGCATGCTGCGGAAAGCCCTCGCGGCGAGTGGCCCCGTCCGGCGCTGGCGATGCTCGCCGGCATCATCCAGCCGCAAGAGATGCTCGAAGTCCTCGCTCAGAAGAGCGGTGACGACCTCAAGATGGCTCAGTCGGAAGGCTATTTCTTCCTGGGCCAGTACTACCTGGCTAAGGGAGAGATTGCTGACGCGCGCGCCTATTTCGAGAAAGCCCGTGCTCAGAACGTCATCATCTACCTCGAGCATATCGGCGCAGGCTTCGAGTTGAAACGTCTAGCCGCAACTGCCGGACGACCATCGGGTAAATCGCGCTCCAGCGTCGCCAATCCCACGACCAAGCCACGCGCCGCCTCTGGTAGCCGCGCCGGCGCAGACACGTCCGGCGTTTGGGGCGCCCAACCCTAGCAGGTGTGGCTCAACGCATTTGTCCGCCCCTGCGTTGCTTGGCGAACGATGCCAAGATGTGAGATGTAGTTTCAGCAAGAGCATGCGCGCTGGCTGAAAGGAAGCAGTGAGTGACAGGTTCCGAAGGTCGAGGCCTGGCGCGGATCAAAGAGTTGTTCCGCGTCAGTGGAACACCCGGCAAGCGGGACGATCCAATCGCGGCGCTGCTGTGGATGACGCTTGGCGTCGCTGGTCTTTCGGGTTTGTCCGGTCTTGCGAAGTACGCCGGCCACCAGGGCGTCGAGCCCCTGATGATAGCGTTCTTCCGCAACGTGTTTTGCTTTCTTTGCCTGACACCCTTGTTCTTCCTGCGCGGTCCCTCCGTATTGCGCTCGGGGAATATCTCCCTTTACGGCGTCCGCGTCGGCTTCCAGCTTCTTTCGATGATGTGCTGGTTTCCCGCGATGACCATGATCCCCCTCGCCGAATTGCAAGCGACCAGCTTTCTCGCCCCGCTGTTTGCTACGGTCGTCGCCATTCTGTATTTGCGCGAGCGAGTGCCCTTGCAAAGGTGGGCGGCCCTGGGTGTCGGCATGATCGGGGCGTTCATCATCCTGCGACCGCTCGCCCCAACGTTCGGACTGGGCCAGATCCTCGCGCTCGTCGCCGCCATGTCGATCGGCATCGGGGGGCCACTCGTCAAGCAGCTCACCGCCACCGACGACGCCGACAAGATCGTGTTCCTGACCAACGCGATACTGATCCCTGCCTCTCTCATACCCGCTCTGTTCGTCTGGAAATGGCCGGCGCTGCATGTCTGGCCGTACCTCGCGGGCATGGGCATGTGCGCCTGCCTCGGTCACATCGCCATGACGCGCGCCTTCAACTTCGCCGACGCCTCGCTCGTCGCGACGTTCGATTTCGCACGACTTCCGTTCGCCGTGCTGATCGGCATGACGTTTTTTGGCGAGTACACGGACATCTGGACCTGGATCGGATCCATAATCATCTTCGGCGCGGCGTTCTACATTACTCACAGCGAAACAGCCGAACGCAAGCGAGCGGCCGCCGTTGCAGGAAACGGATAAAGCCATCGAGCCTGGGCAACCTCATCGCCCCCACACCCAGGGAAAGCCTTGTCTCATTCGGCAAAAGCCGAACGGCAACCAGATCGTTTCGGGATGTTGGGCTCGCGATCTCGACTATCCCGGCAACGTGGTCCCATCTCAATCCGGCCGAACTTTCAAGAAACAGCGGATCGGCTGGGTGAACCGCCTACCTGTGAATGATTGCGGATGACTCTACGTCTCTTCCTGCCCCCTCACGGGTGAGTTCGGCTCGACACCCTTGGCGCGGCGCTGCCGGTAGCGCTCGGAGCGTTCCATCCATTCCCCCCGTGCAGCCTGCATCGCGTTGCGGTCCCATTCCTCTGACCAGTCCCCCATGTCGTATCCGAACCAGGGGCTCTCCGGCCGCAATGCGGGCAACCCCAGCTTTTCCCACAGCGCCTTTGCGCCTTCCATGAACTCCCGCTTGGGCAGCGCAAGTGGCGGCATCGGGCCCTTCATCGTAGCGTCGATGAGCATGGCGCTATCCGGGCGGGGGTTCACCTCCTGGCGGGGACCGTGGCCCTTGATCCGGTAGGGGATGACCTTGGTGTCCTCGATCGGATTACAACGGTAAGACATCGCCCAGAAGACGCTGTCGGCATTCTCCGGGTCTATATCGTCGTCGATCGCGATCACGAACTTGCCCACATAGGCCTGCAATGTCAGCAGCCCCTGCAGCGCGCGCCACACCTCGGCACGCGGTGCCCCACGCTCGAACTGGATGAACACGAAACGCCTGAGATTGGTCAGCGGCTCGTGCATCACGACGCGCTTGACCTGTTTGATGCCGAGGTGATCACGCAAGTGCGACAGGAACATCGGCTCGAATGCGAGGCGCTTGACCACGCTCGATTCCGACGGGGTCACCTGGGAAATGATCGAGGAAATGATCGGGTTCCGGCGGTGCGTGATCGCAGTGACGTTGATGATGCAGTTGTAGTCCTCGAGCGCGACATAGCCATGGCTTTCGCCGAACGGCCCTTCGGGCTCGAGATATTCGGGATCGACGAAGCCCTCGATGACGCACTCGGCTTCAGCGGGCACGAGCAGATCGACGGTCTTGCCTTTCACAACGTTGATCGGACCGCCAGCCAGGGCGCCTGCAACGCCTAATTCGTCGACGCCGTTCCGTACCTTCTGGGGCCCAAGAAAAGCGACCAGAGGCGGAGCGCCAAGCACGATGGCCATCGGCATGGGATCGCGGGTCTTGTTGTGTTTCGCCCAATGTTCGATGCCTCCGGCCCGGTTCGAGACCAGCATCATCATGCCCAATCGATCGGACGATTTGAGCATCCCGCGGTACGTGCCCATGTTCTGCACGCCGGTTTCGGGGTCTTTGGTAATCGTGCAGGTTTGCGTGAGGTAAGGGGCGGCGTCGAAGCCCGGCGAGGAGATCGGCACGGGCAGGCCTTCGAGGCCCTTACCAGAACCTTTCAGCTCTTCGCCGGTGATCACCACCTCATGGACGGGCCCGCTTTCCACCACGCGTGGCGGTATTGGGTTGGCCATCGCGCGCTCCCAAGCCGGCCCGATGTCGTCGAGCGTGGGAACATTCATGCCCAGGCGATAGATTTCGGGATTGGTCGCAATCGCGCCGACCGCAACACTCCAGTTCTTGAAATGGCGCCCCTTGGCACCGACCACATTCGTAAACAGAAATGCCTTGCGATCCTTCTCGGCAATACCGCCGCGGAACTGCCAGCGCACCAAGGGGTGCATCTGCGTATCTTTGCAGACCCGCTCATCGATGCGCTGCAACAGTCCCGCCTCATCGAGCCGAGTAAGATGCTCGCGCAGATCGGCATAGGTTCGGGCCATCATCGCTCTCGCAGCAGGGTACGGTCGCGAAGCGTACCGCACCGTCTCGTCGTCTTCAGATGCGGTAGGGCTGAAGACCTACCGCACTCTTCAGCGTGTCACACTAATGTCCGGCTTGCGAAGCCAGGATCGTGCCGATGATACCTGCGCCGAGACGGGCGGCGGCGTGAGCATCCAGGTTCCAGGCGGCGTTCTGGTATTCCTTCACCGCACACAACGCCGAGCGGTCACGGTCGACGATCTTGGCCAGCGTCGCGTTCAAAGCCGCATCGAGACCCGCACGCGGCGCCACCTGGCTGACGAAGCCCAACCGCAGCGCCTCGGCCCCGTCGATCTCCTCGCGAGTGAGCACCATGTGCATCATCGTCTTGTATGGGATCTTCTCGAGGACTGCCGACATGGCGAGCGTCGGCGGCAGGTTGTGCGCCATCTCCGTGAAGGCGAACTTTGCGGTGTCGGCGGCAATAGCCAGATCGCACACGCCAACGAACGCCGTACCGAAGCCGAGTGCCGGCCCCTGCGGCAGCGCGATGACGGGAACCTCGGTCGCGCGTACGTTTTCGTAGAGTGACAGGATGGGATCGGCGACGGCCGCGCGGATCTCGAGCGCGGTCTTGGGCTGCGGACCCGTTCCTGGCACGCGGCCAAGGCAAAACGCGTCACCCTGTGCACGAGCAACGACGACCTTGACGTCCTTTCTTGCGCCAGCTGCACGGATTGCCAATCCCAACTCCTGAACTTCCGGCGCTGTCATACGGTTGCCGTTGTCGGGACGGCAAAGCTCGACGGTGGCGACCCCCTTGGCGGCATCGACTGTGACGGTGAAAGGCTTCTCGGCCATGGCGGCATCTCCTCGAGGGCTTCGTGTGGTACAATTCGGGCCGCAATAGAGCCGAAGTCGCGGGCCCCGTCGAGCCTCCTGCGGCTGGGGAAGCCTACAAGGATGCTCGTTGCCCCGACTGTCGCTCGTCTAGCGCCCTGCTTGACGGCTCAGAGGGCGCCGGTTCTCACCGGGCGAGTTGTAGAACACATGATTTCCGAAGCGGCCGACCTGGACCAGAGTGAGACGCCATACGGGCTTCAGATCGTGGCGATGAAAATGCGTGGCGTCGACCATCTCTTCGAGCCAGGCGCCGCCAGCCAGCAACTCCCCGGCCAGACCACGTGCATTCTCCCAAGCCTCACCGAGCGGCTTGCCCAGCGCACTCTTCATGCAGGCGTAGGAGAACTGGCACTTCTCCCCGTTCTCTGCGCCTTGCTGGGTCACATCGCAGACGGCCTTTGGCCAGCTCCCGGCCAGCGTCCGGTTTAGTACGACCTGCGCGACTGCGATCTGGCCGGCCACCGGCTCACCGCGCGCTTCGTAATAGATCGCTTCTGCAAGGCAGTGGCGATCTCTCGCCGAAATCGACTGGAACAGCGAGGTATACGGCGATGTGCGCTCGTAGATGATGACGGGCTCATCCCGGGCAGGATCCACGGAATCGTTCGCGGCAGACATTTGACCCACCGCCAACTCCGTTGCCGCCGGCTTCGCAGCCGCCCCGATTGCCGGAGGCAGAACCGAGGGGCGCGCTGCGATCAGACCAATGGATACGGCAGCATCGTTGAAGCGGTGGCTGCCTACCGCCGCCTGCAGAACGAACGCAAGGCACCACCCGATCAACACGAGCGCAGCCACGATGAAAATACGGGGCACCCGAGCCAACGGTAGGTTTCGGTAGAGTTCTGCGGGGTCGAAGAACTTTCGACTGACCGACCCCGCGTCGGCTTTCTCTGCAGGCACATCCGGCGCCGCAATCGCGATCGCCATCGGCTCAAGCGCCAAGCCGGCATGGACCGACAACATGGCGGCCTCCGCCTCACCCAGCGCCAGTTTAGCCTCGGCTACCGAGCGCTCGATGCGCAGCAGCCGCGACAGCCGACCGTCGGTGACCGGTGCGTCTTCGACGACCGAGCCTCCGTCGAGGCCCGTGACCAGCTCAAGCACGGGTGGCACAACCAACGGGGATACTCCAATCATTCACCTACGCATCTCATGCGCTGGACGAACAACACGGCCCCGCAGCCCCGCGTCGATCGAATTTCATGCACAACCACTTCGGTTGATACTGTGAGCACGCAAAGGGCTCAATCACTTTTCTGCCACAATTGAATATCGAATATTCAAGGCAGACTTCACACTGTTCGGGCATTGCCTGCCATTTTTAGTGCATCAATCCTTGATGCCAGCCCCGCCTGAGCGTATCTCGGGCTTCATGAGCACCGCCCCTGTCATCGCGATCGTCGGCCGACCCAATGTCGGCAAATCCACTCTGTTCAACCGGCTGACCGGTAGACGCCAGGCGCTGGTGTCGGACCTTCCCGGCCTCACGCGTGACCGCCGGGAGGCCGATGCCGAGGTCCACGGCCGCGACGTCGTGGTCGTGGATACCGCCGGCCTCGAAGAGGGCGCGCCGGGCACCATCTCCGGGCGGATGCGCAAACAGACCGAAACAGCCATGCATGGCGCCGACGTCGTGCTGTTCGTTATCGATGCACGCGAAGGCATCGTCCCCGCCGACGCGGAATTCGCGCGGCTCGTTCACGCCACGGGCAAGCCCGCGATCCTCGTCGCCAACAAATGCGAAGGTAAACGCGGACTGGACGGGATGTACGAGGCATTCGCACTGGGACTGGGCGATCCGGTGCCGGTTTCCGCCGAGCACGGCGAAGGGCTGAGCGAACTCGAACGCGATATCGCCCAGGCCATCGGGGACAAGAACGCCTATAAGGCTGCAGCCATCGATCGCAACAACGCAAGGCCTCTCCGCGTCGCGATCGTGGGCCGGCCCAATGTCGGCAAGTCGACACTGGTCAACGCACTGTTGGGCGAAGACCGAATGATAACGGGGCCCGAACCCGGGCTCACGCGCGATGCCATCGCGGCCGACCTGGACTACGAAGGCCGAACCATCAAACTGTTCGATACCGCAGGTCTCAGACGGCGCGCCCGCGTCGAGGAAGTCGCCGAACAGCTCGGCAATTCCGACACTATTCGCGCAATCAGGTTCGCCGAAGTCGTCGTGCTGACGGTCGACGCTGAGCGCCCCTTCGAGAAGCAGGACCTGACGATCGGCGAACTCATCGCCGACGAAGGCCGGGCGATAATCGTCGCGGTCAACAAGTGGGACCTCGTCGCAGACAAACAGAAGAAGCTGAAGGAACTACGCGAGATCGCCGACGTGCGCCTTTCCCAAGTCCAGGGCGTGACGATGGTGCCCGTGTCCGCACTTGCCGAACGCGGCCTCGACAAACTCATGCAGGCCGTGATGGCGGCGAATGACGTATGGAACAAGCGTGTACCGACGCCCGACCTCAATCGCTGGCTGCAGGAAGCGATGGCCCGCCACGCAGCGCCTTCCTCACGCGGCCGCCGCATCAAGGTACGGTTCATGACACAACCTTCGACGCGGCCGCCGACGTTCGTAGGCTTCTGCCAGCGCGCAGATGGCATGACGGACGACTACAAGCGATATCTCGTCAACAGCCTGCGCCGCACCTTCGATATGCCTGGCGTGCCGATCCGCCTCCAGCTTCGCAAGGGCGACAACCCCTATGCGAAGAAGGATTGAGTGCAGTCACATCGCCAACGGACAAATAGCCAGAAACCATAGCGGGCGTCTCTGGCACCGCACAGGACTACGATGACCGACGGCGGCTCCAACTCACGAACGGCTAAATCGCGCGGGCACAAGCCACGGACAAAGGCGGCGGCGCCGCGCGCGTTCTCGATCGACGTCACGGGCGAAGGCCTCGACCAAGCGATCACCTGGACCTGCCTGGGCGCTCATGATCCCGTCGCCCTGGCAACAGACGTTGCAGGCGCCATCGCCGCCAGCATCGACTTGCCCGCTGCTGAGACCTCTGCGTCCCTCAAGCTTTCGGACGATAACACAGTCCGGCGCCTTAACAAGCAATGGCGCGGTATAGACAAGCCGACCAACGTGCTGTCGTTCCCGATGCAAGCCCCGCCTGGGGCGCGGGGGAAGGAGCCGGTCGAAATCGGCGATATCATCATTGCGCAGGAGACACTGGCCCGGGAAGCCGCCGAAATGGGCATTTCGGCTCACGATCATTTCCGGCATCTCGTGCTACATGGGCTTCTCCATCTGTTGGGGTACGATCACGAGAACGACGAAGAGGCCGAAGTGATGGAAGCGCTCGAGACCCGGATACTCGCGACCCTCGGCGTAGCGGACCCATACGCCGGCAGCGATCCCATCGGCCACGAGGGCGGGGCGCCCGCCAACGGCCGAAGCGAGCGCCTGCGATGAGCAACGACACGACAGAGCAGGCGAGTTCGCGCCAGGAAGCGCCGGCCGATCCGCCACCACTCCAGCAGACGAGCCGGCAGGCCGGATGGCTGGCGGCGCTTCGCAACCGCCTGGGACTGACCGGGTCGCCATCGCTCCGCGACACGCTCGAAGCCGCGCTCAAGGGTGAAGCCAGCGGCCACGCCGCCTTCACCGCGGAAGAGCGGGACATGTTGTTGCGGCTGTTGCGGTTCGGCGCACTACGCGTCGAGGACGTGATGGTTCCCAGGGCCGATATCATAGCAATCGAAGAGAGTGTCCCGGTCGCAGAGCTGCTGGCGACGTTCGACGAAGCGGGCGTCTCCCGCATTCCACTGTACCGCGAAACGCTCGACGATCCCCGCGGGATGGTCCACATCAAGGACCTCGTAAGCTGGATCATCGCGACGGCGGCCGGCCGGCCGATGCCTGAATTGCGGCCCGATGCTACACGGCCGGCGCCTGTACGATCGACCGTCGCTCAGCCACAACCACAAGGCACGGTTGCCGGTTCCCCGGAGCGAAAACCCGTGCCCATCAACCTTTCGACTGTCGATCTCAGCCAGTCCGTGGTCGCCGCCAAGGTGCGCCGTCAGCTCCTCTATGTCCCGCCGTCCATGCCCGCGATGAACCTCCTGCTGAAAATGCAGACCACGCGCATCCATATGGCGTTGGTCGTCGACGAGTACGGCGGCACGGATGGCCTGGTCACGATCGAAGACCTGGTCGAGCTCATTGTCGGCGAGATCGAAGACGAGCACGACGAGGCCGCGACCGCCCATATCCATGACGAGGGAGCGCGGGGGCTGCTCGCAGCCGGTCGCACCCCCGTTACCGAGGTGGAAACCCTTCTCGGGGTCACCCTCCTGTCGCAGGAGGCTGCCGAGGAGATCGACACGCTCGGCGGCCTCCTCGTGATGTTGGCCGGAAGGGTGCCGGTTCGAGGCGAGCTCTTGCATCACCCGTGCGGCGTGGAGTTCGAGGTGATCGACGCCGACCCGCGCCGGGTAAAGCGTATCCGCGTACATCGGCCCAGCACTGGGCCCAGCACCGGGCAGAAGACCATCACCCCAGACGCGGCCCCGACAGCCAAGGAATAGCGAAGCCGTGCAGCGCGAACGCCGTGACGCCACGTCGACCGGCAAACAGGATCTCGGCGGCGAGCATGCGGCGGTACTCCGTGTGCAAGCCTTCGCTGCACAAATGCGTGGGCTGGTTGGATGGCGGCGAGCAGCCGCGGCACTTGCGGCGGGCGCCATTTCCGTACTGGCCATGCCCCCGTTTTTCCTGTGGCCAGTGCTGTTGTTCACGCTGCCAGTACTCGTCTGGCTGATCGACGGAGCAGCGGATCCGAACGCCAACGAGGACGGGGCAGGCACTACCGATCGGGTCAAGGGTGCCATGTCCTGGCGCCGCCTGTTGGATGTCGGTGTCGTCGGCTGGTGCTTCGCCTACGCCTTTCACGTGACCGGCCTCTACTGGCTCCGCGAAGCTTTTCTGGTGACCGGCGGCGGCCTCGCACTGCTCTGGCCATTGGGTGTTTTGGGCTTGCCCGCCTATCTGGCGATCTATCATGGATTGGCCGCCGCGTTCGCCGCGCGTCTGGGTGATCGCGGACTTCCCCGCGTCGCAGCGCTGGCTGTTGGATTAGGGTGCAGCGAATGGCTGCGCGGACACGCGTTCACGGGCTTTCCCTGGAATGTCCTGGGTGAGGCCCTCACCTATCCGCTCGTGATGATGCAGTCTGCGGCGCTGGTCGGGATTTATGGTCTGACGGTCGTGAGCGTGTTGGTGCTGGCATCTCCCGGTGTCGCGCTCGCTTCGCCGGTGGATCGCAGAAAGGAGAATTGGCTCTCGAAACTCAGCCCTGTCGCCAGGGCAGCATACCTGCTTCTAGTGCCGCTTTTCCTTCTGGTCGTCTATGGCACCCTCCGGTTGAGGACCTCCCCGCCGGCCTATGTCGACGGCGTCAAAATTCGGATCGTCCAGCCGAGCATCGACCAGCGCGAGAAATGGCAGGCGGCAAAACAACCCGAATTCGTCGCGCGGCAAATCGAGTTGTCGCTCAGAGGCCCGACCGAGGTCCCCGATAAATTGGCTGGCATAACGCATGTGATCTGGCCCGAAGCTGCGATGCCATT
>CANJPN010000075.1 GCA_947475855.1 Bradyrhizobiaceae bacterium | reverse complement strand
TTACAACTTCGCCAGGCTGCTGGCGTGGCTCAGAGAGCTTTGGCGCGTCCTGCTTGCGACCCTCGCCTTGATGCGTCTCGCCGGCCCCCCACCAGCGACGCCTGCATTGACTGCAACCTGATCGCCCCAAACTTCACGGCCGACTACGGCGGGTAATCCCGGATGTTATTCCGTTCGGTGGTCTGTGCCGGGCCACTACCATTTGATTGGCAAGTTATCCCGTGACGAGGTCTAATCGGGGCGAATAGTGATGTGGTACGAACCGTTTACCCGGTTTTGGCCATCTATCGTTATGAGAAGGCTCCCCTGCTGGGCCGGAAGCGGATGAGGCCACCTTCATGAATGTTCCCGAGATCTTCTTCTTGCTCCTGTGCGTGGCCGTCGTGTTCGCGATGGCGATGTTCCGTTCGCGGCTGTGGGTCTGGGCGCTGGCAGCGTTCGTTTGCACCTGGGCACTGAAGGCTGGCTATTTCGATGGCTCCTTCGAGTGGGAGGAGGGGTGGAGTTCGCCGCTCGCACTGCTGGGCTGGCTGCCCGCGCTCGTGCTCGGACTGTTCTCCGTAGGCCCGATCCGGCGGGCGATGATCGTCGAGCCGGTCTTCAAAATCATCAAGGGGATACTTCCGCGGGTCTCCGATACCGAGACGCAGGCACTCGAAGCGGGGACCGTGGGTTTCGATGCGGACCTGTTCGCGGGCAAGCCTGATTGGGCGAAGTTCCGGGCGATACCCGGCATCGTTCTGAGCCGTGAGGAGCAGGCTTTCCTCGACGGTCCAACCGAGGAGCTGTGCCGGATGCTCCAGGATTGGAACATTCGCCACGCCAACCGCGAGATTCCGCCGGACGTCTGGGAGTTCGTGAAACGCCACGGTTTCCTTGGAATGCTGATCTCGAAGTCGCACGGCGGCCTCGGTTTTTCCGCGCAGGCCCAATCTCTGATCCTCGGCAAGATCGCCTCGCGCTCGCCTGATGCCGTGACGATCGTCATGGTGCCGAACTCGCTTGGACCAGGCGAGCTGATCGAAAAGTATGGAACGGACGAGCAGAAGCATCACTATCTCCCGCGTCTGGCGCGCGGCGACGAGGTGCCATGCTTCTCGCTGACCGGCCCGACATCCGGATCCGACGCCGCCACCATGCGCGACATCGGCTATGTGACGAAGGGCATGCATGAAGGCCGGGAGGTGCTCGGCATCAAGCTGTCATGGGACAAGCGCTACATCACGCTGGGGCCGGTCGCGACGCTCGTGGGTCTCGCGTTCCGTCTTTTCGATCCCGACAACCAGCTCGGAAAGGGCGAGGATGTCGGAATCACCCTGGCGATCATACCTTCGAACCATCCTGGCGTAAACATCGGCCGTCGCCATCTGCCGTGTGGCGCTGCGTTTCCGAATGGTCCGAATTGGGGGAAGGACGTCTTCATACCCATGGAGTGGGTGATCGGCGGCGACAAGATGGCCGGCAACGGCTGGCGCATGCTGATGGAATGCCTTTCGGCTGGCCGTTCGATCTCGCTTCCTGCGTCGTCTGCCGCCGGTGCCAAGGCCATGCTGCGCTTCACGACGGCCTACGGCCGTATCCGTCGACAGTTCGGCTTGCCCGTCGCGCGCATGGAAGGCCTCGAAGAGCCGCTCGCCCGGATGATCGAGACGGCTTACGTCAACGAAGCCGCGCGGGCGGTGACTGCGGCGATGGTCTCGCGTGGCGAGAAGCCCGCCGTCATTTCTGCCGTTATGAAATACCAGTCGACCGAGCGCATGCGCCGCACGGTCAACGATGCGATGGATCTGCACGGCGGCCGTGCGATCTGCGATGGCCCGTCGAACTATCTGCAGTCCGCCTATCAAATGGTGCCGGTGGGCATCACGGTCGAAGGTGCGAACATTCTGACGCGCTCGCTGATCACGTTCGCGCAAGGCGCGCTGCGGGCTCATCCTTATCTCTATGCCGAGATCAGTGCGGCTCAGAATGCTGACCGCGAGAAGGGACTGGAAGATTTCGAGCGTGCGTTCCTGGCGCACGTTTCGTTTGCGATGTCGAACGTGTTCGGCGCGCTGTTCCACAACATGACCGGCGGCTTGTTCGGCCGCGTCCCCGCTTCGACCGGCGGCACTGCGGAATGGTATCGCCGGATGTGGCGGGCATCTCGCAATTTCGCGCTCGTGGCCGATCTCACGGTGGCGACGCTCGGTGGCGGCCTCAAGGTGAAGCAGAAGATCACGGGGCGGCTGGCCGATGCGTTGTCGGAGCTGTACTTCATCGCGTGCGCACTGAAGCGGTTCGAGGACGACGGCCGTCCAGAAGCAGACCTGAAGATCGTCGCTTTCGCCGCCCAGAACGGCTTCTATCGGTTCGAAGAGGCGCTTGCTGGAACGATCGACAATTTTCCGGTCGCGCCGGTGCGCTGGCTGTTGCGGTGGGTCGTTTTCCCGTTTGGCCGGGCGTGGCGACCGGCCTCGGATGATCTCGGTCACGACGTCGTCCGTCTGGCCACAGAGCCCGGCGATGTCCGCGACCGGCTCACGCGCTATATGTTCATTTCGCGGGACGTCAATGATCCCACGGGCATCCTCGAAGTGACGCTGGCGAAGGTCATTGCGGCCGAGCCGGCCGAGCGGAAGCTCGAACGGGCCGTTCGCGAGGGCGCGGTGCGCCGATATCACGGCATCGACTGGATCGGCGACGCCGCCGCGAAGGGTGTGCTGACAGCGGACGAGGCAGCGGCCCTGCGCGAAGTCGAGGAGTTGACTGCGCGTGTGATAGCGGTCGACAGCTTCGACCCCACCGAGGTCAAGCCGAATTACGTCAGCGTCGGCCATAACTCGCGTGCGGGCCAGGGATTGGCGGCGGAATAGCGCTAGGGAGAAGGGGGGAAGCGGCTGAGGCGGCGAGTTTGGTGCGGAGCGGATGCAGTTCCCGATCGACATTACGATCAAAATGCTGGGATGGCGCGCGAATTTTCTCGTGACCGACGGCGCCGGCCGGACGGTCGGTTTCGTTCCGGGCTCCCAGATCGGAAGCGGCAAGATGCCCATCTACTCGGACGAGAACATGGGTTCGCCCATCTACACGATCCGGGCGGAGCATGCCTTCACGCATTGGTTCGAGGACGCCGCAGGTGCCAAGATCGGCCAGTTCGGTCTCACGCCGCTGGGTATCGGCAAGTTCATATTCGTCGGGGACGAGCCGCGCTTCAAGTTCGTCGACGAGTCCGAATGGCTGGACTTCTTCGACAGGCTCATCCCGAGCGTGCCGGTGTTGAACGGCCTGACCGGAGCGGTCTTGAGGCCCAGGACGAATGCAGTTCGCCTCGAGCGCGGCCCGGACGAGCGCGGCGTGACCCAGGATGGTGCCAACGCATTCCGGATGGTCAAGAAGCGGATGATGATCGATATACGCTACAGCCTGTACGCGCTGGAAGAACTCGCCGCCAGAGAGCGCGAATGCCTCATTCTCAGCGCGATCGTTTACGCTTTGCAAGACCACATCATCAAGACCATGTAATAAAGCCATAAAACGCGGCGGTAACAGAGTCTGGAAGGAAGAGCCGATGACCACCGATCTGACCACGCTGAAGGATTGGCGCTATTCCGTCGACATGGAGGGCATCGCCTGGGCGACCTTCGACCGGGAGGGCGAAAGCGCCAACGCGCTGGGCCGCCGTCCTCTGGAGGAACTCGGCGCGATCATCGAGGCGGCGGAAGCCGGTGCCAAGGCCGGGACGGTCAACGGGCTCGTCCTGATGTCGGGCAAGGAGAAGAGCTTCATCGTCGGCGCCGACATCCGCGAATTCGACCAGCTCGACACCGAAGCGAAGGTCATGGACGGGATCAAGCCCGTCAACGCGATGCTCGACCGACTGGAGCGCCTGCCCGTGCCCGTCGTCGCTGCGATCCACGGTGTCTGCGTCGGTGGCGGCTTCGAGCTGATCCTCGCCTGCCACTACCGCATCGCGACGCGCGACAGCTCGACCCGCGTCGGCTTCCCCGAGGTCAAGCTCGGCATCTTCCCGGGCTTCAACGGCACCGCCCGTTCGATCCGCCAGGCAGGTCCGATCTCTGCGATGCAGAACATGCTGACCGGCTCGATGATCCGGGCCAACGTGGCGCGCGGCCTCGGTTACATCGACCAACTCGTCGGCAGCCCGCACGAGCTCCGGTGGGCCGCGCGCAAGGCCGTGCAGCAGAAGCGCAAGAGCTCGCCCGCCGGGTTCCTCAAATCGGCGGTGGGTAAGTGGCCGTTGCGTGGCTGGCTCGCCGGCAAGATGCGCACGGAGACGAGCCGTAAGGTGCGTGAGGATCACTACCCCGCGCCATTCCGGCTGATCGATCTGTTCGAGAAGCACGGCGGCAATCTCGCGAGCCTGAAGGAAGCCGAGACGCGCGCATTCGCACCGTTGATGGTGAGCGAGACCTCGCGCAATCTGCGCCGCGTTTTCCGCCTCTCCGAGCTGCTGAAGGCGCAGGCCCCGAAGACTATCGACTGGAAGCCGTTGCGCGTGCACGTCATCGGCGCTGGCACCATGGGCGCGGATATCGCGGGCTGGTGCGTGGCCTCCGGCATGGAAGTGTCGCTGCAGGATCTTTCCGCCGAGCAGATCAAGAAGGGCATCGCCGCGCAGGCGAAGCTCCTGGGCCGAAAGTTCCGCACCAAGGCCGAGCGTGACGCGGCCAAGGTGCGCCTCATCGCCGATCCCGCGGGCGATCTCGTCGGCCGCGCCGACGTGGTCATCGAAGCGATCGTCGAGAAGCTGGAGATCAAGCAGAAGCTGTTCGCCGACCTCGAAACGAAGATTAAGCCGGGCGCCGTCATGGCCACCAATACGTCTTCGATCATGATCGAGGACATCGCGCAGGGCCTGAAGGATCCCGGCCGCCTGATCGGCATTCACTTCTTCAACCCTGTCGCCCAAATGCCGCTCGTCGAAATCGTGCGCGGCTCAGGCAGCCGTGAGGAGGACGTGCGCAAGGGCGCCATCTTCGTCACTGCCATCGACAAGTTCCCGCTCGTGGTGAAGAGCGTGCCAGGCTTCCTCGTCAACCGCGTCCTGGCGCCCTATCTGATGGGTGCACTGTCGCGTCTGGACAAGGGAGAAGCGAAGGAAAAGATCGACGAGGCCGCCCGCACCTTCGGCATGCCGATGGGGCCGATCGAGCTCGCCGACGCGGTTGGTCTGGATGTCTGCCTGCACGTCGGCAAGATCCTGAAGCAGGCCCCGGATGCGAGCAAGCTCGACGACATGGTCAAGTCAGGCAAGCTCGGCAAGAAGAGCGGGGAAGGCTTCTACAAGTGGGTCGATGGCCGCGCCCAGAAGACAGAGAAGTCCTACGATCCGGTGGAGCTTAAGAAACTCGGCCGCGAGCTGATCGAGCCGCTGCTCGTCGAGTGCGAACGCTGCCGCGACGAAGGCGTGGTCGAGAACGCCGACCTCGTCGATGCCGGCGTGATCTTCGGCACGGGTTTCGCGCCGTTCCGCGGTGGCCCGCTCCACTTCCGAGCAGCCGAGAACGCCGCCAAGCCCGCCGGCATGCAACGCGCCGCGGCGGAGTAGGTGGGTAACGCGGGTGTCAGACCCTCCGGGTCTGACACCTTGCACCATCGCCACGCGATCTGGTCATCACTTCTGGATCGATCGCATTGGAAAGGGTCGAACCGATGAATAGCCGGATGGAAGTCTTGGAGACGCTGCAACGTAACGCCGAGACGCTGCGCGCGCTTGGTGCGACGGCGCTGTTCATGTTCGGCTCCGCCGCACGCGACGAGATCGGGCCGGACAGCGACATCGACCTGTTCATCGACTACGACAGGGAGACGGATTTCGATCTGATCGCGCAGGTCAGGCTTCAACAGCGATTGAGGGTGATGCTGGATCGCGAGGTTGACCTGACTACGCGCGGCGGTCTTCATCCCCGATTGAAGAGCGAGATCGAACACTCGAGCATTCAGGTGTTCTAGCCGATGCTTAAGAGATCCGTCGTAGTGCGTTTGCGAGACACTGTCGGTGCCATTGACGAGGCACGTGAATTTCTCGAGCGCCCCGATTTCGATTTCTTCGAGTCGAACGTCATGGTTCAGCGAGCCGTCGAGCGTTGTATCGAGATCGTCTCTGAGGCGTCGCGGCACATTCCCGCTGAACTCACCGATCAGTATCCGGATATCCCCTGGCAGGAGATGAGAGCGATCGGCACTGTGATGAGGCACGAATACCAGCGGGTCGAGGATCACGTGATCTGGCGCACCGCGACCAAATCGTTCGACCCGCTGAGGCCGATCATCCTCGAACTGATTGCGAGCCTGGAACAAGAATGAGCTGTTTGCCGTCGGACGATCCGAGGCGAGAAAGGAATTTCGCTCAATGACCACCACCATCCGCCGTGTCGCCGTAATCGGAGGCGTGCGTATTCCGTTCTGCCGTTCAAATTCGCTCTACATGGACCTGACCAATCTCGACATGCTCACGGCCACGCTCAACGCGCTGGTCGATCGCTACAACTTGAAAGGCGTGCACGTCGACGAGGTCGCGGGCGGCGCCGTCGTCACGCACAGCCGTGACTGGAACATCGCGCGCGAAGCCGTGATTGGAACTAAACTTGCTCCATCGTCGCCGGGGCTCACCATGATGCAGGCGTGCGGAACCTCGCTGCAGGCGGCGGGCGGCATCATGGCGAAGATAGCCACCGGACAGATCGAGTCCGGTATCGCGATGGGCTCCGATACGACCTCCGATCCGCCGATCGTCGTCGGCAAGAAGCTCGCCACGCGTCTGCGCGATGTCGGCATGCAGAAGACGTTTATGGCCAAACTCGGCGTGTTCAAGGGTTTCTCGCCTTCCGAGATGACGCCACAGCCGCCTTCCGTAGCCGAGCCGCGCACGGGACTTTCCATGGGCCAGCACTGCGAGTTGATGGCGAAGGAGTGGAAGATCGGCCGCGCGGAGCAAGACCTGCTCGCCTTCGAGAGCCATACCAAGGCGGCTGCTGCCTACAAGGAGGGCTGGTATGATGATCTGCTCGTTCCCTGCGCCGGCGTGTTCCGCGACAACAACGTGCGCGGCGATACCACCGTCGAGAAGCTCGGCCAATTGAAGCCGGCGTTCGATCGCTCTGCAGCCGGTACGATGACCGCCGGCAATTCGACGCCGCTGACTGACGGCGCGGCGGCGGTTCTGCTTGCGTCGGAAGAGTGGGCCGCAAGTCATGGCTTGAAGCCGATGGCCTACCTCACTCATGTCGAGACGGCGGCGAACAATTTCGTCGAAGGCGACGGTCTGCTGATGGCGCCGACGATCGCCGTCGCCAATATGCTCAAGAAGGCGAATCTCAAGTTGCAGGACTTCGACTTCTACGAGATCCACGAAGCGTTCGCAGCTCAGGTGCTGTGCACGCTGAAGGCCTGGGAAGACCCGGCGTACTGCCGTGACAAGCTCGGCTGGAGCGAGCCTTTGGGTTCGGTCGATCGCGCCAAGATGAACGTCAAGGGCTCGTCGCTCGCGGTCGGTCATCCCTTCGCGGCGACCGGCGCCCGTATCGTTGCCAATCTGGCGAAGTTGCTCGACGTCAACGGCGGTCGTGGCCTGATATCGATCTGCACGGCGGGCGGTATGGGCGTTTCCGCGATCATGGAAAGCGCGAGGCCGAAGTAGGTCTGAGCGCTTCTCGCAATCACGTCATGCCGTCAGCTTGACGATGCCCTCTCGCGCGAGGCCGTCGAGGTCTCGGTTCGAAATGCCGAGTGCGCCAAGCACCTCGCGCGTGTGCTCACCCAGTACCGGCGGCGCGCGAAAGTCGATGTCGCGGCTGCCGTCGATGCGGATCGCTCGGTGCACCGACCGCACCGTGCCGCCCGCCGCGTGCGCAACATCGTAGAACAGGTCGAGCTGGCGGACCTGCGGATCGTCCTGCAGCTCGCTCAACCGCCGTTCCGGTACGAACGGCACATCGTGCTTCTCAAGCAAGGCCAGCCATTCCGCGCGGTCCCGCGTCGCGAACACGGCGGCCAACTCTCGCGAGATCCTGTCGTAGTTCGCCACGAGGCTCTTCCGGTCGGGATAGCGCTTCAGCAGATCCGGCTGCTCGATGACCGCCGCCAGCCCGCGCCAGAACTTCTCCAGCGAGGACATCTGCAGCGCGATGCGATGACCGTCGCGGCATGTGAGAATGTAGGCTTGGGACATCGCGCTTCGGAAGAAGAAGTCCTGGTCATTGCCGGTGTTGAAAAAGTGCGCCAGCGGCTCGATTGCCAATGCCAGCGTCGCCTCGATCATGCTGACTTCGACCTTGCGGCCCGCTCCGGTCGCCTCCCTTTCGAGCAGCGCTGCGAGCATGCCGAGGCAAGCGAAGATGCCGGTCGCTGCATCGGAGATCGCCGGCCCCGCCACGCGCGGATCGGAGCCTTCGTGGAACCGCGACAGCAAGCCCGAGAGCGCCTGCCCGACATTGTCATAGGCGGCGCGCTTGGCGTAGGGGCCGTCGCTGCCGAAGCCCGTGATGAAGCAGAACACCAGCCGCGGATTGAGTGTACGCAGCACGTCTTCGGAAACGCCGAGCCGCTTCTCCACGCCCGGCCGCACGTTGATGACGAGGCCATCCGCCTCCCGGATCATCCGGTGCAGTATCTCCTGGCCGCGCGGTGTGGTGATGTCGAGCGCGACACTGCGCTTGTGGCGGTTGTGCGCCTGGAAGTGCGGGCTCGACTGTCCGCCCGAGAACCAGCGGAAGGGATCGCCGCCCTCAGGTTTCTCGATCTTGATCACGTCGGCGCCCAGTTCCGCCAGCAGCATCGCGGCATAGGGCGCCGTGATGAACGTGCCGAGATCCAGGATCTTGAAACGCGACAGCAGCTTCATGCAGATCACTCCGGCTTGATGCCCGCCATCGCGACCACTTTTGCCCATTGCTGTGCATCTTCGCGGATCAGCTTGGCGAAATCCTCGGGCGTGCCGTCGGCGGGTTCGAGGCCCTGCGCGAGCATGCGCTTGTCGCGAAACTCAGTGGTCGCGATAATTTTCCGGATCGCTTGATTGACCTGGTCTACAACGGCTCGCGGCGTGCCTCCGGTCGATGCGATGCCCCACCACGCCCGCGCGTACATCTGCGGATAGCCCTTCTCCTTGAACGTCGGCACGTCACCGAACAGCGGGGAACGCTTGTCGCCACCAACCGCGAGCCCGCGCACCTTGCCGCTCTTCATCAATCCCGCCGCCGAGACGCCGACGAATGACGTTTGGATTTGGCCGCTCAGCAGATCCGTTACGACCTGCGCGACGCCCTTCGAGGGCACATGCTCAACGCTGATCCCGGCGAGCTGCTTGAACATCTCCATGTAGAGATGCGGCTGGCTGCCGTTGCCGAACGATCCGTAGTTGAGCGTTCCCGGCTTCGCCTTCGCCAGCGCCACGAACTCTTCGAGCGTGTTGGCGGGAACGGCAGGATTCACCACCAGCGCGAACTCCTGGAAGCCCAGCACGGTTATCGGCGCGAAATCCTTCACGGGATCGTAGGGCAGGCTCTTGAACAGGTGCGGATTGATGGTGAGCGTCGAGTCCGTCGCGAACAACAGCGTGTAGCCGTCCGGCGCGGCGCGCGCGACAGCTTGTGCGCCGACGACCGTGCCGCCGCCGGGCCGGTTGTCGATCACGACCGGCTGGCTCCAGGCTTGAGTCAACTCATTGCCGAGCGCCCGCGCCATCGCGTCCGCCGTGCCGCCGGCGGGATACGGCACGATGATCCGCAGCGCTCGGTTGGGGTACGTCTCCTGAGCGTGCAAGGGTGAAACAAGGGCGATGGCGGCAAGCAGCAGGGCGGGCAGCGGCTTGAACATCGGTTACATCCTGTTGAGAGTGACTACCTCGGGACGGGCTCAGCGAAACTCATCGACGCGCTCTGGACCGTCCGGCCTCCGGCATCGCTGGCCCATAGCTTTGCTGAGAGGCGGGTCTCGTCGAGACATGCCGAGAGCGCAAAGGCCGCGTCCGCGAACAGTGGACGTCCCGATCGGTACTCGAAACTCCGCGGCTGCGCCGAAGGTGCTGCTGAGCGCACGGTTTCCAGAAGTTGGAGCGCAATCAGCTTGCCCTGCACCATGAGGTTCGGGAGCTTCTCGACGTCTGCGCTGTAAGGCGCGTCGTAGTGGATGCGGTGGCTGTTAAAAGTCAGCGCCGAAAAACGAAACAGCATGATGGGATCGGGCGTCACGTGTCGGACCCACGTCGGCGCTGGCATCGTATCTTGTGCGCTCGTCGATTTCTCACCTCCACCGCCGAGCGGCTCCAGGTGGATGATGTCCTGCTCTTCCGTGAGAGAGAGGCCGCTCGCGCCGGTATAGCCATGCCGGAGCGTCACTATCGCCATGTGGGATGACGGCGACGATCGCACTTTCACGGTGGCAACGGAGCTCTCGCATCGGATCGGCTCCCCGACGATCAATGGCCGATGATACGTCAGCCGCGCGCCGCCGAACATGCGCCGCTGCATGGGAACGGGCGGGATCTGATCGAAGCTCGCGGGGAGCCCATCGGCACCCAGTGCGCGACGGGCTGGTGCTTGCAGACAGAAAACAGTGTGCCAGCCGAACGGCAGCCGATCTCCCGCGCGAGGCGGAGAGGCGCTGCTTTCCAGCGTTACCGACAACCGTTCGACGATTGATGGCGACACAAAGTCCTCGACCGTGCGGCTCTTGCCGATGGCCGTATTCAGCGAAGCCTCGATGGCAGCCAGGTCCATGACGGTTCTCTTGCTAATGGCAGCACTCGTGTCCGCCAGCGATCAGATTTTCTGGATGCCCGCGCTCTGTACGACACCGACCCACTTGGCGATGTCGCTTTCAAGCCGTTCTTTGAATGCCTGCGGCGTCGTCGGAGTGACTTCGCTGCCGGCGGTGCGCAATTTGTTCGCAGTGGCTGGTTCGGCGAGTAGTTCGTGCACCATCTTGTTGAGGCGCGCGACGACGTCGGGGGGCATGCCGGCAGGGCCGACGAGACCGAGCCAAGAGCCTGTCGAGTAGCCGGCGACCCCAGCTTCCGCGATTGTCGGTACATCCGGCAGCGCGAAGAACCTTTTGTCGCCTGTGACGGCGAGAGCGCGCAATTGTTTGTCCTGGATCAGCGGCACCGTCACCGTCGGCGTATCCGAGATGAAGTCGATGCGCTTGCCGAGCACGTCCGCGACACCCTGGCCCGAGCCACGATAGGGCACGTGCTTCAGCTTGAACTTGCCCATCGAGCCGAACAGCTCCGCGGACATATGTTGTCCCGTTCCGTTACCTGGCGTTCCGAACAGGGGCGGCTCGGTTGCCCGGCGCGCGTATTCGACGAACTCTTTGGCGTCCTTGGCCGGGTGATCGGGATAGGTTGCGAAGACGAAGGGAAACTCCGTCAGCATCGAGATCATCGTGAAGTCGTCGACCGGCTTGAAGGCCAGTTGATTGTAGAGCGCGGCCGAGACGGCATGCCCGCCGACCATGATCATCAGTGTGTAGCCGTCGGGTGCCGCTCGCGCTGTGTGGGTCGATGCGATGGTGCCGCCCGCGCCCGCCTTGGCCTCCACGACCACGGTCGCGCCCAAGATACGGGTCAGGCCATCCGCGACGATGCGTGCGAGGAAGTCGCCGTTGCCGCCGGGAAAGCCGTGAACGATCGTCACGTTCTTGTCGGGATATGCGGCCCGCCCAAGCGCCGGATAGGCAATGAGACCGCCTAACCCCGCGACTACGGCGCGGCGTGAAGGTCGAAGCGGCATGGTATCCTCCCGAAGAGTTCGCAAATTGCAGCCAATATTCAAGACGACGTTGCCCGCACATCAGGCGGGCGTCAATGTTGCTGCTCACTTAAGCAGGGTGGGGCGTCGATTGCTTCAGTCCGTCCGGCGTTGGCGAACGTGGCCCTCGAACCATGACCCCGGCTCAATGGTGATGGCCGTCACCTCGATCGATGCATCGACGCGGCCGGTGCTGCGGACCTTCAGATCGTGTGCCTAGATTTCACCGGTGAGCGTGCCCGCGATTTCCAAGGCACGGCAGATGACGTCGCCTTCGACGACTCCCCCCTCCAGAACGATAAGCTCGTCCGCCTCGATCCGTCCTTTGATCCTGCCTGCGATTTCGACACGTCCCGTCGTGCGCAGTTGGCCTTCGATTGTGATATCCGCTGCGATGAGGGTGCCTGTGCGATCTGGTCCGGTGATGGCAGGTTGCGTGAGGCGAACGCTGACTTCGGCTTTGTCCTGTGCTGCGCTGGAAACCGCGGGCGCACTTGCCGACGCGACCGGTGCAAGCTCGGTGCTACGCGTCCTCGCCAGCCTTGATTTTCCGGCCACTGGTAGCTGGCGAGTGGGTGCGGTCCGTTTGGAATTGCGATGTCCGGCGGAAAGAGACGCCGCCAGCGTCACGCTCAACAACCCAGCCAGGAGAGCGAAGAGCAGGTTTCGGTTCGGCGGGGATCCCGATATGGCGGCAGCGAAATCGGATGTCGCAACGGCGGCTGTCGCCAAACTTCCAAATTCCAAGGTTGAGGCAACTGACGCCGACGGGGTGAACTCGGCCGTCGTGTGGTCGCTGGTGTCATGGTTGCCTTCGGCTGCGGGTGCGTTCAGCGCGGTCACGAGAGCGGGAGAGGCGGGGCGTGGTTCTGACGTCGCGGGCAGCAATTCGGTAGAGGTCTGTGACGTCGCATGCGCTTCGACGTCTCTGCCGAAGACGATGACGCTCAGTCCCGGGAGGTGCGACGGCGGCTGCTGTTCAATGGAGCTGGCATTCGCGAGGCGCTCGTATTCGGCGTTATCGCTGGGAACGGGATCGGCGAACGCAACGACGTCCGCCTCACGACGGGGGCCGGTCACCGCCGTTTCGGGTGGCGACTGCTCGCGAGCAGCGATGGCATTTCCAGGTTGCGGGGCAAGATTGCGCTCGGCCACGAGGCCTGAAACCAAAGCTGGCATTTCCGGCTCGAACACGACGCCGAGATGCCCTCGCGTAGCCCTGCGTTCACGATTGCGGCGATAGGTGAGATCATCGTCGGCTGGCGCTGCGATCACGATCACGTCGAGCTGAACAACGCCCTTGTGCTTGAAGTCGAGATCTTCCGCCACGCGGCGCGTGACATCCAGCCGGCGATTGCCGCGAAATGGCCCGAAGTCGTTCACGAGCACGTGACTGACACGGCCATTGATCGGATTGCGCAGCAGCAACTCGGTGCCGTCGGGCAGGTCGGCGCTCGCCACCCGAGCTGAGTCATTGGCGTCGAAGCGTTCGCCGTTCGAGGTGTAAGTGCCGGTGTTGAACCGGTCGACGCCTGGAATGTCGTAGTATGACGTCTCGACCTTGAAGGGCTGGCCTATCATGCGCCGGGTCTGCTCTACCGTTCGCACACGGTGACAGATGCTCCTGTAGCAGTGGGATACGCCAGGGGCCTTCGCGTCGCCCGGCGATGGTTGGACAGCCATGCCAAGGGGAATTGCTGCGGCTGCGCAGGCGAATGCCTTAAGGCGCCATCCCTGGTGCCATGACGCACCGGTGCTGTCCGCATTGCTCGTCATGAAGGACCGTTCGTGGGAGTGCCGCTCGGCATGCTGCTGGAAAGCTCGAAACTGATCTAAAACAGTGAAAAATCGCTGGAGTTTTTGCGCGGAATTCGAAACAAGTCCTTCTACGCGTTGCCGATGCGCTCTTCTTTGGCGCGCTGTGCCGGTTTAAGATGCTGGCGATGACGAACCTGTTTCAAGCCGCCGGTCTGGAAAACGCAGCGCCCCGCCCGCTTGCAGACAGGCTGCGCCCGCAGTCGCTGGACGAGGTGACCGGCCAGGACCATCTGGTAGGGCCGGAGGGCACGCTCACCCGGATGCTGAAGGCGGGCCGTGTGCCCAGCATGATCCTGTGGGGGCCGCCGGGTTGCGGCAAAACGACGATCGCCCGGCTGCTGGCGGCGCAGACCAAGCTAGAACTCGAACAGCTTTCGGCAATATTTTCTGGTGTTCAGGACCTGCGGAAAGCCTTCGACCGGGCCAAGTCACGCCGCGAGCAGGGGCGTGGCACGCTGCTGTTCGTGGACGAGATCCATCGCTTTAATCGCTCCCAGCAGGACAGCTTTTTGCCCTACATGGAGGACGGCACGATCACGCTCGTCGGTGCGACCACCGAGAACCCCTCGTTCGAGCTGAACGCCGCCGTGCTCTCACGCGCGATGGTGCTCGTCCTCAACCGTCTCGGCCCCGAGGCGATCGAGGATCTGCTCGTGCGCGCGGAGAAGGAGGAGGGCCGTCCGCTACCGCTCGATGCCGGCGGACGTGAGGCGCTGAAGGCGATGGCGGATGGAGACGGCCGCGCCTCGATCAATCTTGCGGACGAGGTGTTTTCAGCACTGCCCGCCGGCACCGTGCCGATCGGCCGTGACGCACTCGCCACGCTCGTGCAGCGCCGCGCACCGCTCTACGACAAGAGCGAGGATAGTCACTACAACCTGATTTCGGCTTTGCATAAATCGGTGCGCGGATCGGACCCGGACGCCGCACTCTATTGGCTCGCTCGGATGCTCGACGGCGGCGAGGACCGCTTGTTTCTCTGCCGTCGCCTCGTGCGCATGGCGGTCGAGGATATCGGCCTTGCCGAACCGCAGGCGTTGACCATGGCGCTGGCGGCGAAGGATACCTACGATTTTCTGGGATCGCCCGAAGGCGAGCTCGCGCTGGCGCAGGTCGTCGTCTATCTCGCGACCGCGCCGAAATCGAACGCCGTCTACGTCGCCTACAAGGCGGCTATGCGGGCGGCCAAAGAGAACGGTAGCCTCGCGCCGCCCAAGCACATCCTCAACGCACCCACCAAGTTGATGGGCGAGCAGGGCTATGGCGACGGCTATCAATACGATCACGACACGCCGGATGCGTTTTCCGGCCAGGACTACTTTCCCGAGATTATGGGCCGCCGCCAGTTCTACGATCCCCCCGAGCGCGGATTCGAGCGGGAGATCCGCAAGCGCCTCGCCTATTGGGATGGGCTGCGCAAAAAACGTGGGGGCGGCACTTGAAACAACAAAAAACGGGCGGTGAGGCGGGTGTCCGGCCAGTCGGGGCGTGGGGGCGAGCCGCCACCCGCGGCCTCGCCGCGACTGCTTTCGCAGCCCTGAGCTGTCTCATGCTGATCGCCGCCTCCGCATTCGCCCAGCCTGCCAACGACCTCTCCCGCCTCGTCGCGGCCTATCCTGATTTTCTCGAGCGCATCGATGGTAACTTTCTCGTCTGGAAGGACGGGACGCGGATGGCAATCGACGACGGTAAGGGTGCGAAGGATCACGAGAACAGGCTGGCGACGTCCGACATCGAGGACATGTTCGCGCAGCCGTATGTGGCGGGAAAACCAGCATCACATCCGGCGCGTAACGAGGACCCTGGCCGTGCCAGAAACGCGGCGCTGTTCGACAAGATGTACGGGAACTGCAAAGCGGGTGGTGTGGCAGGCAATCTCGTCGATATCGTTTGGTTGCCGAAGAAGTGGGGCAAGCCGCTGAAGGTCTCGCGCATCAATGGCGTGGCGGAGAAACTGAAGGCGATTTCGGCGGAATTGGATGCGCTGCCTGCGAGTTTCGACGTCTACCTGAAGCCGTCTGCGGGTACGTACAATTGCCGCGCGATTGCGGGCACGAGCCGCGTCAGCGCGCACGGCCACGGCATCGCCGTCGATATCGCGATCGGTCGCGCACACTATTGGCAGTGGGACGGCGGCAAGCCCGGCGCGGTCAAGGCCTACCGAAACGCAATACCCTACGAGATCGTCGAGGTGTTCGAGCGCCACGGCTTCATCTGGGGCGGCAAGTGGTATCACTATGACACCATGCACTTCGAATACCGGCCGGAATTGCTGGCGAAATGAGCGATGGCGGGCTCAGCCCGTGTTGAACATCCGATCGCCCGACTGCTCGATC
>CANJPN010000074.1 GCA_947475855.1 Bradyrhizobiaceae bacterium | reverse complement strand
GTGCGCGATCTCGGCAGCCACAATGCCATGGTGCTGCGCAACCACGGGATGCTGACCTGCGGGCCGTCGGCGGGCGAAGCATTCAACTTGATGTACCAGCTCGAGCTGTCATGCCGTGCGCAGGTCGATGCGATGGCCGCGCGCACGGAACTGACCCTGCCGGGCGAGAACGTACTGGCGCACACCGCGCATCTCTATCAGCCGAACGCGCGGCGGCCATACGGCGTGCTCGAATGGCCAGCGATGCTGCGGCGGCTGGAGGCCGAAGGCCGGCACAGCGGGTATCCGCCGTATTGGAGTTGAGGCTGGAGCCGCACGACAAGGTGTCATCCTGGGCCACGTGCCCGGGACCCAATTCTCAGCGAAGTGGACGGCGGCAGCGGCTAGGTAGGCTCCCAAGTCGGATCCCGCGCCAGTTGCACCATGGGTCCCAGGCACGCGCTCCTGGCCTGCGGCCCGTCGCTTGGCCTAGGATGACACCGAATATTTGTCCGCAGCTCGGGTGACGAAGCGTCAGTCGATATCATGAAGCGAGCCGGTCTCGAGATGGCCACCAATACGCCCAATGCAAAGTCAGTCGATGCGCTCACGCCAGAGGAGGCCGAGTCAGAACTCGCGCGGCTGGCGGGGGAGATCGCGCGGCACGATGTGGCCTACTACCGGCAGGACGCGCCGGAAGTTTCGGACGCCGAGTACGATGCGCTGCGCCAGCGCAACATAGCGATCGAAGCGCGGTTTCCGGATCTGGCGCGGGAGGACAGTCCGTCCAAGCGCGTCGGTGCGGCGCCGGTCGAGACGTTCGATAAGATCCGGCATCGCGTGCCGATGCTGTCGCTCGGCAATGCGTTCGAGGATGACGACGTCACCGAGTTCGACGCGCGCGTGCGCCGGTTTCTGGGCTTGAGCGCGGATGCACCGCTCGACATCACGGCCGAGCCGAAGATCGACGGGTTGTCGATCTCGCTGCGCTACGACGGCGGACGACTGATCGAGGCGGCGACGCGCGGCGATGGCGCGGAAGGCGAGAACGTCACCGCCAACGTGATGACGATCAAGGAGATCCCGCACCGGCTCAAGGGCGAGAGCGTGCCCGATACGATCGACGTACGCGGCGAGATCTATTTGGGGCACGACGACTTCCGACGCCTGAACGAAGCGCAGACGGCTGCGGGCGACAAGGTGTTCGCCAATCCGCGCAATGCTGCGGCCGGCTCACTGCGACAGCTCGATGCGAAGATCACGGCTGCGCGGCCGTTGCGGTTCTTCGCGTACACGTGGGGCGAGGTCTCCAAACTGCCGGCCGAGACCCAGCACGGAATGGTGGCTGCATTCAAAAGCTGGGGACTGCCGGTCAATCCACGCATGAAAGTGTGCCATTCGCCAGCGGAGTTGCTCGCCTACTACCGCGAAACGGGCCTGCAGCGTGCAAGCCTGGGCTACGACATCGACGGCGTCGTCTACAAGGTCGACCGGCTCGACCTGCAGGAGCGGCTCGGCTTCGTTTCGCGTTCGCCGCGTTGGGCGATAGCGCACAAGTTCCCGGCCGAGCAGGCGACGACACGGTTACTCGCCATCGAGATCCAGGTCGGGCGCACGGGCTCGCTCACGCCGGTCGCGAAGCTCGAGCCGGTGACGGTCGGCGGTGTCGTGGTGTCGAACGCGACGCTGCACAATGAGGACGAGATCGCGCGCAAGGACGTGCGGATCGGCGACACGGTCGTGGTGCAACGTGCGGGCGACGTGATCCCGCAGGTCGTCGAAGTGGTGCTGGCAAAGCGCGAGAAGGGCGCAAAGCCGTATCAATTCCCGCACAGATGCCCCGTTTGCGACAGCGAGGCCGTGCGCGAGACGGACGAGAGCGGCGAGGCGGATGTCGTGCGGCGCTGCACGGGCGGGCTCGTTTGTCCGGCGCAGGCGAAGGAGCGGCTCAAGCATTTCGTGTCGCGAAATGCTTTCGATATCGAGGGGCTAGGCGACGAAAAGATCGAGCTGTTCTTCGACGAGGGCCTGATCCGCAAGCCGGCGGATATCTTCACGCTCGCGGCGCGCGATGCGGCGGCGTCCGAGCATCTCGCCGACCGGAAAGGGTTCGGGCAGAAGTCGGTCGACAACCTGTTCCGCTCCATCGACATGCGCCGGACGATTTCTCTCGAAAGGCTGCTGTTCGCACTCGGCATCCGGCATGTAGGAGAGACGACGGCGCGCGACATCGCGAAGGCCTTCGGCACGTGGGATGCCGTGAAGGAAGCGATCGACGCAGCGACGGCCGCGCGGCCGGGACCGAATTATCGCCGGCTGATCGGGTTGAAGGGGCTCGGGCCGAAATCGGCGGAGACGCTGATGCAGGTGCTGGGCAGCGGGCAGGCGCGTGGCGGCGATCTTTTCGAACAGGGACCGCCGACGATCGCGATGGCGATCGCGGGCATCAAGGGCGTCCGGTCGTCGGCGGCGGAGGCGCTGGCGGCGGCGTTCCCCGATGTGCGTTCGTTCATCGAAACGGCGCGGGCCGGCGCCAAGGAGATGCCGGGCGACGCCTATCGCGAACTCGCCAGCCTTCAAGGCATCGGCGAGGTGGCAGCCGATGCGCTGATCGACTTCTTCCACGAAGCGCACAACCGCGAGGCCGTCGAGTCTCTGCAGCAGCATGTCAACGTCGTGGCCTTCGAGCGGCAAGCGACACAAGCCTCGTCGGTGTCCGGCAAGACGGTCGTGTTCACGGGCACCCTCATCAAGATGACACGTAACGAGGCCAAGGCTCAGGCCGAGCGTCTGGGGGCCAAGGTCGCAGGCTCCGTGTCCAAGAAGACGGACTACGTGGTGGCGGGGGACGAGGCCGGCTCGAAGCTCGACAAGGCGCGCGAACTGGGTGTCGCGGTTCTGAGCGAAGACGAGTGGCTGGCGCTGATCGGTGGTACAGGCGCAGCCGCCCACGAATAGCCGCCGCCGGCTACATTTGAAGGGTGTCAAAGTCCCGCCGTCATGGCAGATTGAGTGGACGATACTCCGGCGATCCGGAGATTAAATCCAGTGACTTTCGAATTCCGGGAGAGAAGGAACGATGTCGGTAAAACTGAGCTGCTCCAAGCGTCTAGCGGTTGCGGTATTCGCGGCGAGCGCCGCGTTCGGCATGGCCGTTCCGGCACAAGCTCAACGCCCCCCTTCACAAGCCAACCCGCTCGACCGCTCCGACATGGGTCGCAGCAAGCAGGACCCCAATCTCAAGGGCATTCCGGTTCCGCCGACCGTGACGGCCGTGGAAAAGCTACCGCTCGACAAGATCAAATTGCCGCGTGGTTTCTCGGCCGAAGTGTGGGCCCACTCGATGCCGGGCGCACGGACGATGATCCAGGGACCGAAGGGAACCTACTTCGTCGGAACGCGGACGATCGGCCGCGTCTACGCCATCATCGACAAGGGCGCCTCGCGCGAAAACAAGACGATCATCCAAGGCCTGACGCAGCCGAACGGTCTGTTGATCCTCGACGGGGCACTCTACGTCTTCGCGATCAACAAAGTTCTGCGCTACGACAATATCGAGGATCGCATCGACGCCGTGCCGCAGCCGGTCGACCTCACCGATAAGTTCAACCTGCCTGCGGATGTCCAGCACGGGTGGAAGTACGTCAAGGCGGGGCCGGATGGTAAGATCTACGTTCCGGTGGGCGTGCCTTGCAACATCTGCGAGATCAATCCAGGAACCCACGGGCACCTCCGCCGCTACGATCCGAAAGACTGGAGCTACGAGATCGTCGCCCGGGGCATTCGCAACTCGGTCGGCTTCGACTGGCATCCGGTTACGAAGGAGCTCTGGTTCACCGACAACGGCCGCGACTGGGCCGGCGACAACGGGCCGGAAGACGAGCTGAACCGCATCCCCAAGGGTAAAGAAGGCGCGCATTTCGGATATCCTTATTGCCACGCGCAGGGCATTCCGGACAACGAGATCAAGGTGCCGAATGCCTGCACCAATGTCATCACCTCGGCAGCGCTGATGGGGCCGCACTCCGCTGCTCTCGGCATGACCTTCTACACCGGCTCGATGTTCCCGCCGGCCTACAAGAATGCGGCATTCATAGCGCGCCATGGCTCGTGGAACCGATCGAAACGCTTCGGCTACGACGTCGTCGTCGCGCGGCCACGAGGCGACGGTAAAGCGACCGTCGAACCGTTCCTGACGGGCTGGCTGGACGATATCGGAAACAAGTTCCTGGCGCGGCCAAGCGACGTGTTCCAGTTGAAAGACGGAGCGATCCTCGTCTCGGACGAGTTCGGCGGTGCGCTCTACCGCATCAGCTACAAAGCCCCTGAAAAAACCGCGGGCCGCTGACACTGCCACTGAGCTAGCCGAAGCCGAAACATCGGCAGGCCAGGGAGGAAATATGAAGCACTTTTCGTCTGCGGCTATCGCTGCGGGTCTGGTGGCCATCGCGCAAGCAGCCGCTGGAGATTCTGCGGCGCAGCCCTATCCTTCGCGTCCGATCACGCTCGTTGTACCGCTGGCGCCGGGCGGCTCCACCGACGTGATCGGCCGGCTGACCGGCGAGGGTATGTCGCGAGCGATCGGCGCGCCAATCGTGGTCGAAAACGTTTCAGGCGCCGGTGGCAGCACGGGTGTCAGCCGCGTCGTGAAGGCTACGCCGGACGGCTACACCTTCATGGTGGGGCAATGGGGCACGAACGTCGCCACAGGCGCGATCTATAACCTTTCGTTCGACCTGCTCACGGATCTGCAGCCGATCGGGTTGATCGCGACGCAGCCGTTCCTCGTCGTAGCGCGCAAGTCGATGGAGGCGAACAACCTCAAAGAGCTGTTGGCCTGGATCAAGGCCAACCCGGAGAAGGCGACGCAAGGGCATGCGGGCATAGGCAGTCCGGGTCACGTCAGCGGCATCTTCCTACAGAACGCGGCGGGTCTGAAGTGGGCGATGGTCGCCTATAGGAGCGCGGGGCCGGCATTGCAGGACGTGCTGACGGGCAATATCGACATTTCGCTCGATACACCGGCGACCTCCAAGCCGCACATCGAGGCAGGCGGTCTAAAGGCATATGCGACAACGTCGAAGGCGCGCATCGCCGCGTTCCCGAACCTCCCGACGGTCGAAGAAGCCGGTGTTCCCGGCTACACGTTCTCGTTCTGGCATGCGCTGTGGGCCCCGAAGGGAATTCCGCCAGATGCGCTGGCCAAACTCACAGGTGCGCTGAAGACGGCACTCGCCGATGAAGGAATGCGAAACAAGCTGGTGGGGCTCAGCCAGGAGATCTTTCCCGCGGACCAGCAGTCACCCGAAGCACTTGCCGCGTTCCAGAAGGCGGAAATCGAACGGTGGTGGCCAGTCATCAAGGCAGCCGGAATCAAACCACAGTAGCCTCCCCTTACTTCAGTTCACGACAACGTCGGCTTCCAAAGGCGCTGTCCGCGACACTCCGGCGATCTGGATGCCGCTGCCTGCGCGTCCGGCGCGCTGCTCCCTCGGAATAGGGCGGCCTGCGGGGTCCATCAGCCAGAGCCGCAACAGATGCCGCTTCCGGTCCGCCTCGGGCCAATCTTCGTACTCGCGGCGAGTGTGGAGAGTGACGAAATTGTTGAGGAACTGGATATCGCCCGGCTTGAACTCGATATCGGCAGCGCACTCCGCGACCAATTCCCGATAGAGAGCAACGGCTTCGCGTTGCGCCGTTGTCCACTGTGGAACGCCGGGAAGCCGCTGCGCCTTCTCGATCGCCATGCCCGCGCCGGTCGCGCTGAAGTAGCCATCGGTAAAGGAAAAGATCGGCTGCAAATACCAAGGACCCTGGCCAGCACTGATGTCGCCTACGCGGGAGACATAGAAATCCTCACACAGAACGCGTGCGAGATCTGGGCGGCGAGTGAGGATTCTGTTGTAGAGCGTGACGGAGCTGGCGACACGGCTTTCGCCGCCGCGCATCGACGTCTTCAGGCACAGCAGTCCGACATAGTCACATCCGTCGGCATGAAACCGCAACTCGGCGCGGGTCATGTAGGCGCGTGTGTTGGGATCGTTGTAATCGCCGCCGAGATCCTTGACGTGACCGAGGACGTGACCTTCGCGGTTCTGGGTGATCGGCCGGCCGATGTGAACGCCCATGCCGAGATAGGCGATGGCCGTCTGCTCGCGTGTGAACGTGTCTATCGGGAAGCCGCGCATCATCACGATGCCGCGCCCATCAGTCAGCTCGCGGCGTACGTCGGCCAGCACACGTCCGAGGCTGCCCAGCGGGAAGTCACCGCGTGAAATCTCGGCGGTGGGCACGCCGCGGCGATTAACTTGGGATACGGCTGCGGCAAGCTCCTCGACGTCGCTTGGGGTGAAGCGGTAGCTCCACGTATCAACGTCGGCAAGGCTCTGCGGCGTCCAACCAGCCGGATCTTCGACCGGCTTCATCGGTTCCGCATTGCCGCGAAGGGAAGTACCGAAGGTTCTGAAATCGGACATCCTTATTCTCCATGCGTTCATGTGCGTTCGGCACTCGAATGCGCGCGCACCCTGCCAATCCTTCTAATCCTTCCAATCGAGCAATTGGGCTGCGCGTTCGCGCAAGGGCTTGGGCACGGAAGCTGCACGTTCGACGAGCGCCGCAAGCGCAATACCCGGCTGCGACCTCACGATGAGCCCAATCTTGTCGGCCTCGGCGCGGAATGACGGCGCCAACAGCATGTCATCGAAAGCCTTCCGAAGCGCAGCAATCCGATCGGCGGGAACCCCTGGCGCCAGCCAGTAGGCATAGCCCAGTATCGTGGGCATCGTGACGAGATCGGCTATGCTGCGTTCTTCGTCGGATTTCACCAGTTCACTCATGAGCGGCGCCTCTCCCATTTCCGCCTCTCGCGCCTGTCCGATCTGTACAATGAAGTTGAGCCGCTTCTGATCGAGCCAATCCTTGTTGTTGGCAAGCAGGCTCGGGATAGTGCCGCCACCGCTGCGGCCCTCGACCTCGCCGCGCTCCATCGCGATGTGAATCTCGCGCGTGCCCCCGGGGTAACCGTTGATCACCTTGAAGCGCGTGCCGACGAGACGATTGAGCAAAGTCGGGTAGATGTGACTGTCGGACGTCGTGCCTGCGCCTCCGAGCGGGGTGTCACGCCGGCGCGCATCCTCAACAGTGCGCGTCGGACTGGTGTGCCAAGTATAGATCGCACCGTTCGAGCTTATGAGGCTACCGATCCATTGGAGGCGGGCGGCCTCGAATTGTGCCTGCTTGCCGCCAAGCAGTTGGTACATGGGCATATTCTGATTGACGGCGGCGATAACCGTGCCATCCTTGGGCGCGTTGACATAGACATAGTTGGAAGCGCGCAAACTGCCGGCACCATCCATGTTCTGCACGACGACGGCGGGCTTGCCGGGAATTTGCTCGCCAATATGCCGGGCGAGGATCCGCGCGTAGGCATCGTAGCCGCCGCCCACGGTAAACCCGCAAACAATGGTGATGGTCTTGCCCTTGTAGAAGTCGTCGGCCGCAGCCACGCTGCCTGCTCCCAACCACATCGTCGCGCACAAGGCAAAGGCCAGTCGCGGTGCCGAAACGGATGATGATTTCACCTTGTTCTCCTTCGGGCGAGCCAGACAGTCGTCTAGAGACTAGGCGCATTGTGCCAATGAGTTCAATTGGGCCGCTGGATCCTGTCGGGCCGGCCCAGGAGGCGGGACATGACGAGACTACGTTTTGGAGGCTACCAACCGGAGCGGTCCGTCCACACGCGGGCCGCGCGTGCTCTCGATGTGGCACTCCGCGAGCAATCAGCCGGCGGGCTTGGGCTCGACATTGCAGCGCAGATCACATCGACAGGGCGACTTGCGTCGGATCTGCTCGCCATGACGGAGAGCGGCGAACTCGACCTGTGCTACTTCGCGTCAAGCTATCTTGCCGGACGTATTCCAGCGCTCGGCGTGCTCGATCTCCCGTTCGAGGGCGCGGATCGGGCTGCAATCTGGCGCCGTCTCGACGGCGAGGCAGGTCGGCTCATCAAAGATAGCGTCGCACGCAGCAGCGATTATGAGCTACTCGCGTTCTGGGACAATGGCGTGCGCCACATATCAAATCGCGTTCGCCCCGTTCTGCACCCGAGCGACTGTGCCGGGCTGTCGATCCGAACACTCGACAATGCTTTTCATAAAGCGATCTTCGCCGCGCTCGGGTTCGTGCCGCGCTTCATCGACGTAAAGGACTTGGGCGAAGAAGTACGCAGCCGCACCATAGACGCGCAGGAGAACCCGCTCACCAATCTCGTGAACTTCGACATCCACAAGACGCACCGCTTCGTGAGCCTGACGGGACACTTCTTCGGCATCGCTCTTCTGCTCGGCAACAGGGCGGCACTCGGTCAACTCGATCGCGCGAATCGAGCCGCACTCGATCACAGCATCTCGCGCGCAACGCAGATCCAGCGCGAACTTGCGGCGGCAGAAGATTGCGAGTGCCTGCGACTGCTCGAGGCCGATGGGGTCGACTTGGTTACGGCGGGCCAAATCGACCACGTGGCCTTCCGGGCGTGCGTCGCAGACGTCGTCGCAACAGAAACATGCCGTCTCGATCCGGTGCTACTGGCGACCTGGCGCGTAGACGGGTAAAGCGCGCGCCTATAAGGTCTCGAAAAACAATTCA
The DNA here is from genome assembly GCA_947475855.1 of Bradyrhizobiaceae bacterium. Lineage (GTDB taxonomy): Bacteria > Pseudomonadota > Alphaproteobacteria > Rhizobiales > Hyphomicrobiaceae > CAMDPA01. The sequence goes on along the minus strand of CANJPN010000074.1, from coordinate 7,352 downwards.
CTGCAATCTGGAGGGAAGGCCATGCCGAGGCGCAACACGCGGGAGCCAAATTCGTTTTCTCGCCGCACGCTGCTCGCTGCCGCAGGAGGCGCGGTATCGATGCCGTTCGTCGCGCGGATCTCGCCAGTGCTGGCTGCGTGGCCGTTGGACAAGCCCGTTCGCATCATCGTTCCGTTCGCGCCTGGCGGTCCGACCGACATCATGGCACGCGTCGTCGCCGCGCATCTTTCCGAGATGCTGAAAGCATCGTTCATCATAGAGAACAAAGCCGGCGCGGGCGGCAACATCGGCATGGGCGACGTGGCGCGGGCAGAACCGGACGGGTACACGCTGCTGATCACATCGAGCGCGATCGTCGTCAACCCAAGCCTCGCCGACAAAGTGCCTTACGATCCAATCAAGGACTTCGAGCCGATCTCCGAGATGGGCACGTCGCCAAACGTATTCGCCGTGACGAACGATCTGGGCGTCAACACGATCGCGGAACTCGTCGCACTCGCCAAGAAGGAGCCGGATAAGCTCAATTATTCGAGCCCCGGCATCGGTACGACACCGCAGCTTTCCGCTGAGCTTCTCAAGCTACGAGCCGGCATCAAGATGGCACATGTTTCGTTCAACGGCGCGGGACCGGCTGTGCAGGCCGTGTTGGCCGGCACGACGCAAGTTGGAAGCTTCGCGTTGCCGCCCGCCCATCCCCACATCATCGGTGGCAAGATGAAAGCACTGGCGGTGACCGGAGCGAAGCGCTGGTTCGACCTGCCCCATGTCCCGACCATGATCGAATCCGGCTTCAAGGATTTCGTCGCGGATACGCTGCAGGGCTTCCTAGCGCCAGCAAAGACGCCGAAGGCCATCGTCGATCAGATCGCGTCAGCTACCGACGAGATCCTCAAGCGGCCCGACATCAAGGAACGCCTGCAACAAGCAGGGTTCGAGGTTCTCAATACGGGTCCTGCCGGCATGAAAGCGCGCATCGAAAAGGAAGTGCCAATGTGGCGACAGATCATCACCGATGCAGGCGTCAAAGTCCGCTGAGCCAAAAGCGTTTCTGAATCGCGATCTAAAGAGGGAAAGCGCCCGATGAAGAAGTTGGCGAGTGCGCTAGTGGCTGCAGCGGGTGCAACGCTAGCCAGTTGTGCCGCACTTGCAGCCTGGCCCGACAAACCGATCAAGTTCATCGTGCCTTTTGCGCCAGGCGGCCCTGCGGACGTTGCAGCGCGGATCATCTCCGGACCGATGACGGAAGCGCTGGGGCAGTCCGTATTCATCGAGAACCGCGCGGGTGCAGGCGGCAACATTGGGATCGGCGCAGTCGCGAAATCCGATCCGGACGGATACACATTCCTGGTGACCTCGGGTGCGTTCGGTCTCAACCCGGCGTACTTCGACAAGGTGCCTTACGATGCACTTGCCGATTTCGCGCCGGTCATCGAGATCGCCAGTATCAAGGATCTCGTCGCCAAGGTGCGCGCGGAGCCCGACAAGCTCAGCTATGGCACACCCGGCGTCGGGACACAGGCACACTTCGCGGGTGAATTGATCAAGGTGCGCGAAAAGATCGTGATGGCGCATCTGAGCCATCAGGGCGCGGGGCCGGCCGTGCAGTCCATGCTGTCGGGGGCCGTGAAAATCGGCGTGATGGGGCTGCCGCCGGTGCACGCCCATATCAAGGCCGGCAAGATGATCGCGCTGGCCGTAACGAGCGCCAACCGCTGGCATGACCTGCCCGAGGTGCCGACGATGCTCGATCTCGACTACAAGGATTTCGTCGTGGACGTGAACTTCTCGATGTTCGCACCGGCGAAGACGCCGCAGGAGGTCGTCGACCGGATGGCGAAGGAGGCCGACGCCGCGCTGAAGCGAGCAGACATCAAGCAGAAGATGACAGGCGGGGGCTTCGCCATCACGGCGCTGGGTCCGGCGGCCTTGCGGGCGAAGACGGTGAAGGAGCTCGCATTCTGGCGGGATGTCGTCCAGCAGACAGGCGTGAAGGCAAAGCCCGGCGCTCAATAACCGCCGGCGCGCATATTGCGGGACAATTGCCGGACTACGCTGCTAGATTGCCCTGTGCTTTTGCGCAGTCTTGGTGACCCATGCCCGGCGACGACATCCAGAACGAAGCAGCATTCGAGGCTGCACTGAAAAAGGCGACGACCGCATGTCCTGATGCGGTCGTGCTGCTCGGCGTCGCTAGCTATCTCGCCGGCCGGCGTATTCCGCTCGAACTATTCGCCCCCCCGGCCATGAAGCCGGATAAAGTGCGTTTGGCTGTGGATGCCCTGGTGCGAGAAGGCTTGGCAACATCTGATCCGCTCGACAGCGGCGGCGCTGGATTCGCTGTCACGCCCGCCGTTCAAGAACTGGTGCGCGCTCGCCTTGCACGTGCCGGGGACGAGGACAGTACCATCGCGAGGGCGATGAAACTGCTGACCGACGCCTATCCCAGCGGGACCAAGGCGGCCGATGCCAAGTCCTGGCCGCAATGCGAACGGCTTGGCAGGCACGTTCAGGCGTCGCTGGCATTCGCGCCGGACACCGGCAACGGCGCCTCCGCCACAAGCGAACTCCTGCATCGCTTTGCGCAATACCTGTTCGCGCGCGGGCGTTACGAAGAAGCCACTGCAATCGTGCAGCGCTGCGGTGCCATCGACGAACTGATCCACGGTCCAGACCACGAACTCGTCGGACAAGGCCAAGCGAACCTCGCCATCCTGCTGCACGAGTTGGGTCGGACGCAGGAAGCGCTACCGCATATCCGGCGCGCGATGGAAATTGGCGAGGCCAACCTCGGCCCGAAGCATCCTGTCGTGGCGGAACGATACAACGTGCTGGCAACGCTGCTCGAGGAGTTGAGGCAGCCCGCGCAGGCCGATCCCTTCATAAGGCACGCGCTGCTGGCTGCCGAGTTGATGCTGGGACCGAACCATCCAGATACAAAGGCCTACCGCCAGAACTACGAGCGGATCATCGCGGCGGTCGACGGCATGGCGCGGCAAGACGATGCTGTGGAAGCGGGGCTCGCTCCTGCTCCACCGGAGCGACTTGCGCGACACGACATTCCCCCGCCGCCGATTTCGGGAAATCGAGGTGTGATGGCGCGACTTCTCAGGAGCAAGAGAGTGTAGATCACGCCGTTCTAGCGCTGTGTTCCTCACTCTCACGCGAGTGGCTTGCCCTTGCGCCTTGCATGAAGGTGAGCGTGCTTATTCGCCTACGTCGACGAAGAGTTCGCTAAGAGCGGGTTTGCGCGAAATCATGTGGTGGCGGTGCAGATAGCCCACCAGCGTTTCGAGCGTGGCGCGATTCGGCTCGAGGCCATAGGCGAACGGCTCGCCGCCGAACACATCGTTGATTTCCTCGACGTCATCGTAGACCCACGGCAGCATGACCTTGGACGCGCCAGTGAAGCAGATTTCCTTCCATGCGATCGACTTCGACTGCGCGAACGCCCGGTAGAGAGAGCGGGCGACCCAAGGGTTGGCTTCGTACACGCTGCGCTTGATCACGACGAGGTGCATGATCGGGTGGAAGCCCGTTCGGCGGTAATACTCGCGCTCGGTGGCGCGAATATCAGGGAAAAGGCGGACCAGATCCGGATGCTTGCCCAGCGATGGCGGGAGTTGCGCGCCGAGATAGGCGTCGATCTCGCCTTTGCACAACAGGTCGTCGAGCGAGCGGCCGGTGTCGTTGATCTCGAGCTTGATCGGCTTCAGGAGCGGCGGCGGCTTGGGGTTGCCATGCGCGCCGGCCTTCTCGACCGCGCCCTGCACCCAGGTGACGCCCGAGAGGTCGACGCCGTGGTCGTCCTCCAGCATGCCCCTGATCCAAACTGCCGCCGTCATCGTGTAGAGCGGCACGCCGATGCGCTTACCGGCGAGATCCATAGGCGACTTGATGCCCCGATGGCGGTTGTAGACGATGAAACCGTGACGGAACACGCGGGAGGGAAACACCGGGATCGCGACATGCGGGCTCGTGCCGATCACGGTGTTGGCGACGTGCTCGGAAGTCGACATCTCAGCAACGTCGAAATCGGCCCCCGCCATCACGCGGTCGAATATATCGCGCGGCCCCTTGATGGGGACCATTTCGAGATCGATACCTTCGGGCGTCACTACGCCGGTCCGCATGGCCTCCATCCGGTCGTAAGGCGAACAGGCCAGCGTCAGGCGTAAATTGCTCATGTCTCGTTCTTCCCGTTCTCGTTCTTCCCGTCGCGGATAGGCTGCGATATGGTTCCGCCCCGAGATCAGCAGAACCGGGGCTGCCCGCCAAGTGCCATTTGCATTCGGGCGGCGCAGCCGACGAGGCTGTGCCAGAGGAGACTAAATACCCATGACCGCGATGCAGGGATACATACCGCCCAAGAAGCGCCCGGGTGAACTCGGCGTTCATTCCCTCGATCATTTCGCGCTTCAGGTACCAGACCTCAAGGTTGCGCATCATTTCTATTCCAACTTCGGTCTCGACGTGCCCGAGGAAGGCAACGGCCTCGGGATGTACGTGCAGGGCGCGCCGCACCGGTGGGGCATGATCAACGAGGGGCCCAAGAAAAGGTTGTCGCACATCTCGTTCGGCATTTTCGAAGAGGACCTGCCGGCCTTCCGGAAGCGGCTGCAGGAGCTTCGTATCAAGGAGCTCGATCCACCCAAAGGCCTCGAAAGCAATGGCCTGTGGGTCAACGACTACGACGGCAATCTGATCGAGCTTCGTGTGGCGGAGAAATCATCGCCGAACGAGAAAAGCTCGGTGTGGATTGCGTCGTCTCCCGGGGGAGCACGAGGGGCGCCCGGACGGGCCGCCGCGCCAAAAGCCAAGCCGCGAAGGTTTGCGCATCTGCTGCTGTTCACGCCGGATGTGGTCAAAGCGATGGAGTTCTACTCGCGCGTGCTGGGCATGCGGCTTTCCGATCGCTCCGCCGATGTGATCGCGTTCATGCATGGCATCCACGGATCGGATCACCACATGCTGGCGTTCGCGAAGTCGAGCGCACCGGGGCATCATCACTTCAGCTGGGATGTCGGCTCGGTGATGGATATCGGGCTCGGCGCGAAACAGATGCTCGAGTGCGGCTTCGCCAAGGGCTGGGGGCTCGGGCGGCACGTGCTGGGCTCGAACTACTTCCACTACGTGCAGGACCCCTGGGGCAGCTATTGCGAGTATTCCTGCGACATCGACTATGTTCCAATCGATTGCGACTGGGACTCGGGCGACCATCCGCCGGAAGATTCGATCTACGTCTGGGGACCCGATATGCCCCCGGAGTTCATCGAGAACGCAGAAGCGGCAGCGTGAACTTCCCAACAGCAATCCGTCGAGACAAATAGAAGAGTCCATCGTCCATGCCCATCAGTGACAAGATCAAGCGCCTCATCAACAATGCCTGGGACGACGGCTATCCTTGCCTGCTCGCGACGACGGGGGCGAACGGACCGAACATCAGCCCCAAGGGCAGCATGCTGGTGTTCGACGACAACAACCTCGCCTATTGGGAGCGGTCGAAGCGGAATGCGCTCGCCAATCTCGGGCAGGACCGGCGCGTGGTCGTGATGTATGCAAATTTTCAGGCGCAACGGGCGGGCGTGCTCGACTCGGGCTTTCTGCGCTTCTTCGGTACGGCAGAACTCCACGAGTCCGGGCCGATCCGCGATCAGATCTTCGCGAAGCTCACGAAGCGCGAACAAGAGCACGATGGCGCGGACGTCGGGATCGGCGTTCTCATACGCGTCAGCCAAGCGACCGATCTGCGCGGCAAGCCGCTGCCTTAGAATGGAAACGCCGTCACGACCCGACTTGGTCGGGTCATCCACGACATCAAGACATTCCTATCGACTTGTCGTGGATGGTCCGCCTCCGCGGATCGTGACGTCGCGATGATCTTCTGTTTACTCTCCTCAAGGCGTTGGGCATCGCTTCCCTCAGCCCAACCTACGAACTATTTCTACCGGAGCCCGCATGCCTCGTCCCAGCTACGTCCTTTTCATCACCGACCAGCATCGAGCGGATTGGCTTGGCTGCAACGGGCATCCCGTCGTCAAGACGCCGCATATCGACAGCATCGCGGCCGGCGGCGTGACGTTCGATCGCTTCTTCGTCGCGACGCCGGTGTGCATGCCGAACCGCTCGAGCCTGATGACGGGACGGCTGCCATCCGTGCATGGCGCGCGCGCCAACGGGACGCCACTGTCACGCAATGCGGTGACGTTCGTCGACCTGATGCGGGAGGCGGGCTATGCCACGGCGCTGGTCGGCAAGAGCCACCTTCAGACGTTCACCGGGCAACCCGCGCTGATGAAACCACCCGCGCCGAAGCCAGGCTACACGCCGGTGCCGGCGCATCTCAGGGAAGCCGTGCGGCATGGACTCGGTAGCAAGGACTACGAGAACGAGAGTCCGGCGTTCTGGGAGAAGCCAGGGGCGCACGTTGGCTTGCCTTACTACGGTTTCGACCATGTCGAGCTGGTGACGGGCCACGGCGACGAGGTCGACGGGGACTATCGCGCGTGGCTGCTCGCACGCGATCCCGAGGCGATGAGCAAGATCGGGCCCAAGAACCAACTGCCGCACGCCTACGTCTGCCCGCAGGCGATCCGGACGCGATTGCCTGCTGAGCTTTATCAGACGAGCTACATCGCAGAGCGAGCGCGGGCCTTCATTGCCGATCACGTCAAAAAGAACCCGGACCAGCCGTTTTTCCTGATGGTGTCGTTTCCCGATCCGCACCATCCCTTCAATCCGCCGGGCAAGTACTGGGACATGTACAAGCCGGAACAATTCCCGGTGCCGGAAGCGTTCGGTCTCAACGACTGGGTGCCGCCGCCGCACGTCGCCGCCGTGATCGCCGAGCGCGAGCAGGGCAAGGCCAATCTGGAATCGCAGTTCTCATTCACGACCACGCCGCGTGAGGCGCAGGAGGCAGCCGCACTCACCGCGGGTATGATCTCGCTGATCGACGACTCCATCGGCAGCGTTCTCGATACGGTGAAGGCAAACGGCCGGGCCGAGAATACGGTGACGATGTTCACCAGCGATCACGGCGAACATCTGGGCGATCATCGGCTGCTGCTCAAGGGCTCCGAGCAGTATCAGCAGATTCTGCGCGTGCCGTTCGTCTGGTCGGATCCGGCAACTCGGGCGAACGCCAAACTGCGTGGGGTGCGCAGCGGCGCGATCGGCTCGACGATCGATATCTCCACGACGATCCTCGACCATGCGCATATCGCGCCCTATGCCGGCATCCAGGGCATCAGCCTGATGCCCGTCATCGGCGGCGAGACGGCGAAAGCGCGGCCGGCCGCGTTCGTTCAGTACGAACACCAGCGGCCGAACGAAGCCATCGGCGGTATCCCGCG
>CANJPN010000073.1 GCA_947475855.1 Bradyrhizobiaceae bacterium | reverse complement strand
TCGACGCCAGCGCTTCATCGAGCGTTCTCTTCGCGCTGCAATTTCGGCATCGTCGTGCTCTTCGAAATAAACGAGGCGCTGAACCCAGAGTTTTTTCGTAAATCCATGCAATAAGCGCTCTCGGTGTTCCCACGTGCGGCCTGCCAAATCACTGCTCATGCCGATGTAGAGCACGCCCCTCGGCTCGTTCGACAAAATGTAGACCCAGTATGATTTGGCGGTGAGCGTATGCATCGGGATGCACTCATCTCGACGGCAAGGCCCCGGCTCTCGGCTTGCGCCTCGTCCGGGGACGCAAGTGCTTTTGACCTACTTCTTCCCCTTGCCGCCCATCACGGAGAAAACTGACGCGGTATCTTCGTTGTCGCGGCCTTGCTTCAGGCCCTGGTCGTAGATCGGCCGGGTCGCATCGAACAGCGGCGTGTCGACCTTCAGCGCACGCGCGAAATCGCGGATCGTGTCCATGTCCTTCTGCCAGATGCTCATCTTCATCGTGGCGGGCTCATAGGCCCCGTGCGCCATCAGCGGCGCGCGCATCTGGAACATCCGCGAAGCGCCCGCGCCGTCGCCGATGCATTTGACCACCACGTCGAGATCGAGCCCGGCTTGCTCCGCCAGGATCATCGCCTCGGCCGAAGCGACGTTGTGGATGGCGACGAGATGATTGGCGATGTACTTCATTTTGCTGCCGTTGCCGTACGCGCCGACGTCGTAATAGCCGCGCGTGAAGCCCGCGATCACGTCCTTGAGGCTCGCGATCGCCGCCGGGTCGCCCGATGGATAGAGCACGAGATCGCGTGTTTCGGCCTGCGCGCCGGTGCCGCTCACCGGGCAGTCGATCGGCGTGTGCCCGGCCGCCGCGACGGTCTTGCCGAACTTCTCCTTGTCCTCGAGCGGGATCGTACTCATTTCCATCACGATCCGCGGCGGCGCCTTCGATGCCGCGATCTCTTTCGCAACCGTGTCGATCGCTTTCAGGCTTGGCAGGCTCGTCATCACGACAGGTGCCGTGGCGCAAACTTCCGCAACGCTCTTGGCTATCGTCACGCCCGCTTTCGCCAGCTCTTCGCAACGCGGTCCTGATACGTCGTAGCCGATCACTTTCCAGCCTGATGCGACGAGGTTCTTGGCGAAGGCGCCGCCCATGATGCCGAGGCCGACGATGCCGACGCTGTCTTTGGATTTCGTGATGGTCATATTGAACTCGCTTGCAAGGGTGTCAGACCCTCCGGGTCTGACACCGGAAGCTTCACTTCTTCGGTCGCCGACCTACTTCACGGCGACCAGATCGATCAGCGCCGACACGCCGCCATGACCGGAGCCCTCGTGCAGCTCCGCATCGTAGATCGCCATCTCGAGCCGTGAGAATCCGCCGAATGCGGCCTCCAGCAGCGCAGCCGTGTAGTTGTTCTCCGGCTCCTTGGGTCCGCCGGTACCGTATTTGACCTGCTTGGGGGTATAGCCTTCGAGCAGCAGTAGCCCGCCGGGCTTCAGCGCACGCGAGATGCCGGCGAACACCTGCGTCCGCTCTTGCGGGTTCATGTACTGGATGAACACCACCGCGATCACGTCGAACGCTTCTTTCGGCCAGGGGTACTCGAAGATGTCGGCCAGTTCGGTCGTGATCTTGACGCCGCGCTTCGCCGCCAGCGCCTGTGCTTTTACTTGCGCCTTGGGCGAGAAATCCATCGACACCACGTCGAGGCCCTGCTGCGCGAGCCACACGCCGTTGCGGCCCTCGCCATCGGAAACAGCGAGCGCCCGGCCGCTCTTCGGCAGCCGATCCTTCTGGCGCACGATGAACGCGTTGGGTTCCTCGCCGAACACGTACTCGGTGGGCGAGAAGCGCTTCTCCCAGCGCTGATACTCGGCGGTTTCCTTGATCGACATCTGGCGCCTGTTTCTTGATGGTGTCTGCTATGATCGCTTTATTGGCCAAACGCCATGGTCTGTCCATCGGCCTGCTTGCAGGGCCGGCATTGGCATTGCTACCGTTGGTCGCCAAGAGGGCGATGAAGCACCATTGAGACGACGCAGGGAGGCATGCAGCGATGACCACGACCGCAGCAGCGGCCACTGCCGCCAAGCTGCTTGCCGTTGAGGCTCACGCAGTAGCGCTCGAGACCACGCCGGGCTGGGTCACGCGCGAGCAGCCCATATTCTGGAGTGAACCCAGGCCCGAGGCGCGCCCTGCGCACTGGCGCTATGCTGCGATCCGTGCCGCCCTCGAACAGGCGGCCGGCCTCGTCGATCTCTCGCTCGCCGAGCGACGCATCTTGGCGTTGCGCAATCCATTTCCGGGCAACAATTTCGCCACCACACGCACGTTGTCGTGCGCCTACCAGTACATGCTGCCTGGTGAAACGGCCTCGACCCACCGCCACGCTTCGCACGCACTTCGCATCTTGCTCGATGCGCGCGGAACATACTCGGTCGTCGATCGCATCCGCATGCCGATGGAGACTGGCGATATCGTGCTGACGCCGGGCGGTTGCTGGCACGGTCATGGCCATGAAGGCGACCGCCCCGCTTGCTGGATGGACGTACTCGATATTCCGCTGACCCACCTGCTGGAGCCGATGTACTTCGAAACCTACCCCGACCGCGCGCAGCCCGCCGAGCGGACCGTCGATGCTTCCCCATGGCGCTTCGCGGCGGCAGATATCGGCCGCCGCCTCGATGACGCGGAGTTCACGTCCCCCCGGGGGTGTGTGGCGCGCGTCGAGCTGTCAGCCTCCGGGATGCCGACGATGGGCATCGCGGTCGAGCGGCTTCGTCCGTGCGCGGCAACCGACCGCCGGCGCAGTACCGCGAGCCGGTGCGTCACGGTCACGGCGGGCGCTGGACGGTCGCGGATTGGTACGGAGCTTTTCGAGTGGCGGTTTGGTGATACCTTCGCCATCCCGTCCTGGGTCTGGTACGAGCATGCGGCCCAGGAGCATTCGCAGCTCGTCGAGATATCGGATGAGCCGGTGATGCGGATGTGCAATTACTATCGCGAAGAGATCGCGGCGTGATCGACAGAAACGCGCCGCTTGGAATTGGGGGAGGCATCGCGTGAAGCTGTCGACCATCGTCGGTTTGGCAGGCGTGGCGGCATTGGCGGTGCTGCTCGAGATCCTGATCGGGCAGGGCTACATTTCTCCGTTTCTCGTCGCGCCACCTTCAGAGATCGGCGTGGAGCTGGTCGCATTGTGGAAGGAGGAGCGCCTCGTCGAGGCTTTGCTCATGACCTTCGGCTCGACCCTCGCCTCGACGGGTATTGCGATTTCAGTCGGCGTGCCGGTTGGTTTTCTCCTCAACCGGGTGCGACTACTGGCCGAAGCATACGAGGGCTGGATCGCGGGTCTCTTCTCCGCGCCGCTCATCCTGCTCTATCCATTGTTCCTCGTGCTGTTCGGCCGGGGTTTGATGACCATCATCGTGATCTCTTCGATCCTGGCGACGATCCCGATCGTGCTCAATACGATGCAGGCGTTCGCGCAGGTTCGCGCGGTGCATCTCAATGTTGCGCGCGCGTTCAAATTGACGTCCTGGCAGACCTTCTGGAAAGTGCTGCTGCCCGCTGCGCTGCCGACCATCTTCACTGGCATCAGGCTTGCGCTGATCTACTCGATGATCAGCGTGGTCGCGATCGAGTATCTCGTCGTGCTGGGCGGCCTCGGATCGCTGGTGAGCGATCTCTACGACCGCTACAACATTCCCGGCATGTATGCCGCGATCGTTGCCGTGATCGGGGTCACGGTCGTCTTCTTCAAGCTGGCAACGGAGGTGGAGCGATGGCTGCGTCCCGTTTAGCACGGAGTTCGGCTGGGGGAGGTAAGGGCTCGAGTCGCGCCGCTCAAGTGCTGAGCGTGCAGATTGCCACCTTCGTCGCCGTGTGGGCTGCGTGGGAGGCATTGTCGAGATCCGGCTTGTTGTTCGAGGGCGTGGTGCCGTCGTCGCTCGCGGTGTTCCCGGCCATCCTCGAACATCTCTTGGACCCCGTATTCTGGGATCACATGGGCCGCACGGCCTATGAAGTCGTCGCTGGCTTTGCCTTGGGCGCGAGCGTCGGTGCCGCGCTGGGCCTTTTGCTCGGCATGCGTCGTTTCCTGGCTGCGGTGCTGGAGCCGTACATCAACTACCTCGCGGCGACGCCGAAGATCGTCTTTCTGCCGATCATGATGGTGATGTTCGGCGTTGGCGCCGGCTCCAAGATTGCGATGGCTGCGATATCCGCATTTTTCCCGGTCGCCGTCTCGGTCTATCGTGGGACGCTGCAGGTCAATCCGGTGCATGTCCGCGTGGCCCGGAGCTTCAAGGCCAGCCAGTGGAAGATTGTCAAAAGTGTCTATCTGCCGTCGATCGTACCGCCGCTATTGACCGGCCTTCGTCTCGGCCTGGGCGTCGCTATCGTCGGCACCCTGCTCGCCGAGATCAAGCTCGCCAACAAAGGTCTCGGTTACGTCGTCATCCAGCACTACAATTTCTTCCGCACTGCCGATATGTACGCCGTGCTGATCATTATTTTCGTGATCGCTGTCGGCATCAATACGCTGATGGACCGGCTGGCGACCCGGTTCTCACACAAGGTCTGACACCGCGACGCCGCGGAAGAATGCGAATGAGAATTTGAAAACGGAGAAAACGCCGATGAGAATGTTCCACAAGCTGGCCGGTGCGCTGCTGGCAGCGACCGCGCTCGCAGCCTCACCCGCGATGGCGCAGTACAAGATGAAGATCGCGGCCCCGCATCCGACCATCATGCCGTCGACCTTCACCATCATCGGCAAGGAGATGGGCTTCTTCGAGAAGGAGAAGCTGGAGGTCGAGTTGCTGTGGACGGCGGGCGGCGCCGATGCTCAGCAGGCGACCATCAACGGCAGCGTCGACCTCGCCGTGCAGACGGGCTTGAGCGGTGTGCTCTCCGCGATCCAGCGAGGCGCCCCGATCGCCATTGCCGGCTCCGACATGACCGGTGCGAGCGATCTCTTCTGGTACACGCGCGCCGATGCTCCCTTCAAGACGCTGGCTGACCTCGGCCCGAACAACACTGTGAGCTTCTCGCGTCCTGGCGCGTCCTCCGAGACGGTCGCGAAGACGTTGATCGAGCACTACAAGTCAAAAGCCCGGGCCATTCCGTCGGGCAGTCCTCCGGAAACGCTGACGCAGGTCATGTCGGGACAGATAGATGCGGGGTGGGGCACCGCGCCGCTCCCGAAGGCGTTCTCGGAAGGCAAGGTTCGTATCCTGGCGAAAGGCAACGACAGCCCGACCCTCGCCGGTATCACGACCCGTATTCACGCCGTCAACGCAAACTATCTCGCCAAGAATCCGGAAGCCGTGAAGGCTTTCTTGCGCGGCTACGACAAGACCATCGACGCCGTCTACAAGGACCCGCAAGTGCTGGACAAGGCAGCTCAGCTGCTCAAGATCACACCAGCGGAAGCCAAGCAGATCCTTGCTGACTTTTTCCCGCGTCAGGTGTTCACGATCGACAAGATCGGCGATCTCGACGCCTCGATCGCACAGGCTGTCGAGAACAAGCAGCTGAAGGGTCCGCTGACTGACGCGCAAAAGGCCGCGATCCACAAGACGGTCGCCGACCTCAACGCAAAGTAGCTTGCCTAGGTGTCAGCCCCTCAGGGTCTGACACACCGCATGATCGGCAACCCACCACGTCATGGCCGCGCAGGCGGCCATGCATGACTTGCAGATGGAGGAACCGCAATGATCGCGTCACGCCGAGCCGCCGTTCTCGCTGTCGCCGCCTTGTCCGCGATCGCCCCCGCGTCAGCCAAGGACAAGATCAAGATCGCGGCCCCACATCCCACGATCATCACCTCGTCGATTCCGGCATTGGCCCGTGATCTCGGCTTCTTCGACAAGCACAATGTCGACGTCGAAATCCTCTGGACGGCAGGCGGCGCGGACGCCCAGCAGGCGACCATCAATGGCAGCGTCGACATCGCCGTTCAGACCGGCACGGCTGGTGTGCTCGCGGCGATCCAGCGCGGCGCGCCGATCATGATTATCGCGGCCGAGGCGACCGGGGCGTCCGATGTGATATGGTACGTGCGTGCTGACAAACCATGGAAGTCGCTCGCGGACTTCCAGGACAATCAGACCGCCAGTTTTTCGCGTCCGGGCTCGTCGTCGGACTTCACGCTGCGGACACTGATCGATCACTACAAGGCGAAGGTCCGGCCGGTTCCGTCTGGCAGTCAACCCGAGACGTTGGTGATGGTGATGACAGGCCAACTCGACGCTGGCTTTGCCAATCCGCCGCTTCCATCGGTCTTCGCGGAAGGCAAGGCCCGCATCATTGCGCGCGGCAACGACAGCCCGAAGTTGCGCGGACTTACCATTCGCGTTCACGCAGCCAACGCGAATTTCCTCGAAAAGAACCGCGATCCCGTAAAGCGTTTCCTTGCTGCCTGGAAGGCCACGATCGACGCGCTCTATGCCGACCCCAAGGTTCGCGCCAAGTCGGCCGAGATCGTCAAGATCACGCCCGAACAGGCCGACGCGATCATCAAGGAGTTCATGCCGCCCGAATTCCTCGCGATGAACAAGATCGGAGATCTCGACCAGTCGATCGAGCAGGCGATCGCAAACAAGCAGCTCAAGGGGCCGCTCACCGACGCCCAGAAAGCCACGATCCACAAGACCGCCGCCGATCTGAACGCCCAGTAACGCTGCACGTCGCGTCACTGTCGGCACGCAGCGCCTTGCCACCTGAAATCTTGGCGTCCCCGGCCGAGGCGGAGCCGAGAGCCGGGGCCTTTACACTTCGATGTGAGTGCCCGCGGCGCATTGCACATTTCGATGGTGCGGAGGTTCCGGATAGCCTGCCTTCACGAGGCTTCCGTGAACGCAGACAGATTAAGTTGGCCGCATGGTGCAGCCCGACAAACCGATCCCGAGCCGAACATGCCCACCCCATCTCCCGACGCCGCCGCAGCCTGGCTTTTCACCCAGCACGAATCTCGCGCGCACTTCTGCGGCATCGAGCCTTGGCCCGCATCCCCGGATGAACCCTTCGCCTACGCCGTTCAGGAAGGCCTGCTCGAACGGCGCCTGGCCAAGCAGCCCGATAAAGTTGCCGGCTATAAGATCGGCCTCACCACGCCGCGCATGCAAACGCTCTGCCGTGGCGACCGCCCCATCTCCGGGGTCGTGTACGCAGGCGGCGTCCGGCAATCGCCTGCAATCATCCAGCAAGGCCACTTCGTCCACCTCGGCATCGAGAGCGAACTCGCCGTCCGCCTTTCACGCCCGATTCCTGACAACGGCAAGCCCGTCACGCGCGCCGATGTGGCGGCTGCCGTAGGCGAGATGGCGGCGGCCTTTGAGCTGATCGAGGACCGCCATGCGGACTACACGACGCTCGATTGGCTCTGGATGGCGGCGGAAAATAGCTGGCACGCCGGCCTCGTACTTGGCCAGGCGGTTGCGGCGCGCGACGTAGCGGACCTCGCTGGCGTCCTCGAAATCGACGGAGCAGAGGTCGATCGCGGCTCGACGCGCGACGTGCTCGGCCACCCGTACGATGCCGTCGCCTGGCTCGCCAATCACCTGCGTGGACGTGGTCTGCCGCTTGATCCAGGCCACTGGATCTCGACCGGCAGCATCGCAACGATCCGCTTTGCAGAACCGGGCAGCCGCTACTGCTTTACGATCGCAGGCCTCCCGCCGGTCGAGTTGACGGTCTCGCCATAGGGAGGTTTTGGGCTGCCAACCTGCGGCTTCCTGCTACTTTCCGCTCGTTGTCGAACGGTGATCTTTCGCATGCATCGCGATGCTCATGCGCCGGAAGCCGAGATGCTGATCTGAAACCCAGGGCAGACGCAGTACGAACGACACGGCATTGACCTTCGGGCTCCACAGCCGATCCCACCACCCCTGGTCGGCAGGCTCCGCCAGGTTGAGCTGCAGCTTGAAGCGGTATTCGCCGGCGTCCTGAACCAGTTTCGGCAGCGAGTTGCCGGCGGGATAGAACCGGATAGTCTCGGAATATGTTTGCCGCCCAGCGATGCTCGCCGGCGCAAAAGCGCGATTTATCGCGTCGGAATTGCGCGCGTGCTCGCCCAGATAGGCACTGTAGTAGCGCTTGGACTTCGGCAGATCCTTTTCGACCTCCGCGAGCCGCTCGACCTCGAGGTCCATCGACAGCACCGTCCCCGTTCGCGCGCCGTTGTTGGTGATCGTCACGGGTATGGCGAACAGCTCGACGTCACCGCCGCCGTCGCGGCCGTAATGGATCACCGGTGGCACGAACACCGCGAGATCCGCTTGTTTCATCGCGCTTTCGTAGAACGACACAGTCGAGAAGCCGAACGCCATCACCGATATTGCGGTCGGAACCAGGGCAAGGACGTTTCTGGAAGTCCCGCCGTCGCGCTGCTCTTGACCGGGGCCGTCTGCGGTCGTTTCGCTCATCTGATTGTGCTCCCCAGACCCATCGATACCCAGAACACGCCGACGCTAGAGCATCATCCGACCAGACGGAATCGATGTCGCGATTCGCTGGTCTGATACTGCGCACAACTACGTCCCGATTTGGACATTGGCGTGTTCGGAAATCGGCAGGTCGTCTGGAAAGGATGTGCGGTCCGGCTACTCGAACACCTTGAACGCTTCGCCGTTGCCGCAGAAGCTGACAAGCGGCCGGCACATGGAGGGATGGGTGGCGCCGACGGGACAGGCTTCCTTCGCGGCGTTGAGAGAAGCCTCCGCATCCGTACTGACCGCCACGGAGGTCCGGTAGGTCGGCCGGCGATCGATCGTGACGTTGTAGCCCACGATGCCCACGCACTGTTCGGCACGCACCACCATCGGATTTACGCACTCCGCGCCGCCGCCGTTTGCTTTACATAATTTGATGGCCTCGCTCTCGGCGTCCTCGCGCGTCTTGTGACGCATGGCGAGGCCAAGCCCCGTGAACGGATTTCCGACCATCGCGCTGATGAATTCAGGATTGGGCTGGGCGGCGAGTGCAGTCATCTCGCCCGAAGTGAGTGCGCCCGTCTCGCGCCGGCCATTCTCTGTCCGCCAGCGTTGAACGGCCAGCGTGCTATCGGCAGGGTACCCGAGGGCGTGGAGCTTGCGGAAAGCGGCGGCCGTATCGTTCGGCTCGGTTTCGGCCGCGACGGTCGGTGCAGCGCAGGATGCCGCGACGATGCCGGCCAGAAGTGTAGCAGCGAGATTGGTAAACGCGAAACGCATGGCCTGGTCCTCCTTCGGCTGCCGCGCAGGTTGTCCCGCGCGTGCCGTTTGTGGAGGTACCTTGGCCCAGGTCTTAGGCCCGCGCTGTTCCCTGCGTTACCCGCAGGCCACGACCGCCCGCTTTGCCATAACGGTGACGAGGTGGGCCCGGTACTCGGAGCTGGCATGGATATCGCCCAGCATATTGCCCGGATCGACTTTGATGCCCTCGATCGCTTTCGCCGTGAAGCTCTTCGTCAGTGCCTGCTCCATCGCCGCGATGCGGAACACGCCGTTGTCCCCCGCACCCGTGATGGCGACGCGAACGCCCTTCGGACCCTTCGAGACGAACGCGCCGACGATGGCATAGCGTGATGCCGGGTTCTTGAACTTGATGTAGGCTGCGCGCTCCGGAACCGGGAACTTGATTTCCGTGATGATCTCGTCCGGCTGCAGCGCCGTGGTGAACAGCGCCTGGAAGAAGTCATCGGCAGCCAGTTCGCGCTTCGACGTCACGATCGTCGCGCCGAGGCCCAGGCATCCCGCAGGATAGTCGGCCGCTGGATCGTTGTTGGCGACCGATCCGCCGATCGTGCCGCGATGGCGCACCTGAACGTCGCCGATACCGCCCGCCAGCGTGACCAGCGCCGGGATCGCCTTCGCCACGTCGGCGGAACGCAGAACGTCGGCATGTCGCGTCATCGCCTTGATGGTCACGATGCCACCGGCAACTGTGATGCCTTTGAGGTCGCCGAGCCGCCCGAGATCCACGAGCGCCGAGGGTTTCGCCAGCCGCAGCTTGATCGTCGGCAGAAGGGTCATTCCACCGGCCAGCAGCTTCGCCCCGTCCGTCGCCTTCAGGCGCGCAGCCGCATCGGAAACAGACTTCGCTTTGGCATATTCAAAATCGTACATCGGTCCCACCTTCGTAGGTTGGGTTAGCGGCACACTGTGCCGCGTAACCCGACATTTCAGGGTGCTTCGGGAAAAACCGTCGGGATGCACTCGGCAATGCCGAGCTATCCCGGCCTCAAGCCTTCGCCTTCATCGTATCGGCAGCATGCAGCACCGCTTCCACGATGTTGTGATAGCCCGTGCAGCGGCACAAGTTGCCCTCCAGCCAGTGCCGCACGTCCTGCTCGCTCGGACTCGGGTTCTTTTGCAGAAGGTCGACCGAGTTCATCACCATGCCGGGCGTGCAGAACCCGCACTGCAGGCCATGCTTCTCGTGGAATGCCTGCTGCACGGGGTGCAACTTCTCCGCCGTGCCGATGCCTTCGATGGTGACGACATCGGCCCCGTCGGCCTGTTGCGCCAATACGGTGCATGACTTCACAGCGTCGCCGTTGAACAAAACGGTGCAGCAACCGCATTGTGTGGTGTCGCAGCCGACGTGCGTGCCGGTCATGCGCAGGTCTTCGCGCAGCAGTTGAACCAGCAGGCGGCGGTTCTCCACCTCGCGGGTCACCTTCTCGCCGTTGATCGTCAGTGTCACAGTCGCCATGTCAGGCCTTCCCTCGCTTACGTCTCGCGATTTTACTTCTAGCGACGTTATTTCATCGCCGCAGCCGCCTTCGCAATGAGATCCTTCGGCGCGTTGATGATGCGGTCAGCGGTCTTCTGCACCTCGGCACCCGGTGTCGGATCGAGTTCGAGGCCGCGCTTGGCAGCCAACTCGATCATTTCAGGGTCAGACACCATCTTGTCGAACACCTGACGCAGATAGGCAATCCTCTCCGGCGAAACCCCTGGAGGGGCGAGCAGCGACCGGCCTATGCCAGCCACCAGCGAGCCGTACTCGATCACGCGCTTGCCCCCTTCGTCGTCGACCAGTTCCTGGATCAAGGGGGCATTCGGCACTTCCTTGTTCCGCTTGAGGCCGGCTTGCATGACCGGCACGACTTCACCCGACTGGATGCGGCTCATGTGGGTCACGCGTAACGCGTTCCAGGCGTTGGACGTGACTTCGACCTCGCGTTTGTCGAGCGCGAGTTGCAGCTCTGCGGAGCCGGGATAGCCGCAAACCAGCTTTATCTTGTACCCGCCGAGGCCTCGCAGCATCGCCGGGTAGGAATAGCCCTGCGACCCGACGCCGACACAGCCGAAGATGACTTCCTGCGTCTTCATCACGCGGAGGTCGCTCAGCGCTTTGTCCTTCAGCATGATGAATACGTTGTTCACCGGCGCGAACGAACCGATGTAGGACATCTCCAGCGTTTTCCAGCGTGCGCTCTGAGGCTCGAAAACCTCCATGGCCGAGATGCCCTCGGGGAATACGGCGAGCTGCGTGCCGTCGCGCGCGCCGTTGGCGTAGAAGAAAGCCGTGGCGACAAGGCCGCCCCCACCCGGCTTGTTCTCGACGGTCACGCTCGCGACACCGGGCAGGTGCTTCTTCAGCATTTCCGACGCGAGCCGCGCGTAGAAGTCGAACGACCCTCCCGGCGAGTGCCCGACGAGGACCTTGACGGCCTTGTCCTTGTAGAACGCTCCTTGGTCCTGCGCCGAGGCGGATTGCGATGCCCCGAACGCCGCGAGCCCCATCAGAACCTGCATCAGGCCTATCGAATACTTGCGAACGCTCATCTGGACCCCACCACTTCGCACATTCACGAATTCAGAATTTCGCGCTGCCCTGGCCGCTACTTCATCGCCGTAGCGGCGCGCTCGACCAGTTCCTTCGGCGCCTTGAGAATGTCCGCGACGACCTTGTCGGCGTCCGCGCCCGAGGTCGGCGCCAACAGCAGCCCACGCTTCTGGGTGAGCTCGATCATTTCAGGATCCTTTACCATGCGGTCGAACACGCCGCGCAGGTATTCCACGCGATCCGCGGGCACGCCCGGCGGCAGCAGGAGTGCGCGCCCGATGGCGGCCCCTGCGCTCGCGAACTGGATCGCCTTCTTGTCCTCGGGATCGTCGACGAGATCCTGGAGCAGCGGCGTATCGAGCATTTCCGGATCGCGCTTCAGTCCGCCTTGCGCGAACAGGAGCACCTCGCCGGCAACAATCTTGTCGCGGTGCGTGATACGCAGCGCATTCCAGGCATTCGATGCGATATCGACCTCGCCCTTCTCCAGCGCCAGCAGATACTCCGGCGAGCCGCGATACCCGCACACCATCTTGAACTTGAACCCGGCGAGGTTCTTCAGCATCGACGGATACTGGTACCCCTGCGAATTCACGCCGTCGCAGCCGACCGAGCTTTCGACTGCCTTCATCTCGGCAACCGACTTTGCGGCCGCACCTCGGCGCAATAGGAGGCCGGAGTTCACCGATGCGAACGAGCCGACGTAGCGCATCTCCTCCATCTTCCAGGGCGACAGCTTTGGTGTGAGCACCTGGTTGTTGGCGAGCTGCTCGGGGAATACCGCCATCATCGTCCCGTCGCGCGCGCCTTGCGCATAGAAGAAGGCCGCAGCGACAAGGCCCCCGCCGCCCGGCTTGTTCTCCACGATCACCGCGGCCGCGCCCGGCAAATGCTTTTTGAACATGTCGGCGCCCAGGCGCGCATAGGCATCGAACCCGCCGCCGGGCGCATGCCCCACCATGATCTTGACGCTCTTGTCCTTGTAGAACGCTTCGGGCGACTGCGCTTGCGCGGCGCCAGCTAGAATCGTGGCCGCCAGGAGCGTGACTATGCCGGTCGAGGTCGATCGCATTGTAATGCTCACTTGTTCTTCTCGACGTTCCGGACGGGCGTTTCCGGTTTCAAACCGCCCTTCATCCGTGCAAACGTATTCAGGCCGTTCGCGACCCAGTCGCCCTTCGCGGCGTTGTCGGCGAAAGCCTGCCAGTCCGGTGCCCAGTCGCCGAGTTCGTACCCGTGCCATGGCGGCTGTGCGGGCGGCAGACGCGGCAGACCGAGTTCTTCCCACAGCGCGCGCGAACGATCCATGTACTTCTTTGCCGGCAGCGCCAGCGGCGACGTCTTATGCTTCAGCGTCGCATCCATCAGGATGCTGGATTCCTCGCCGCTGGAACCTGCCTTCGGTCCATGCCCGCCCGCCTTGTGCGGCACGATCAGCGTATCGGCCAGCGGATCGAACCGGTAGGCGAGCGACCAGAAGATCGCGTCCGTGTTCCGCGCGTCGATGTCCTCCGACACCGCGATGACGATCTTGCCGCATTGCGCCTGCAGCGTCGCCGCTCCGTTCAACGCGCGCCAGACTTCCGATTGCGGCGTGCCGTGCGCCATCTCGATGAACAGCACCTTGCGCAGGTTCGTCAGCGGCTCGTGCATCACGACGCGCTTGATGCCCTTCACCTCGAGGTGGTTGCGAAGATGCGCGTAGAACAGCGCTTCGTAGGCCGACTTCTTCAGGATCGACGATTCCGACGGCGTCACCTCGGAAAGAATGGATGCGAACACCGGCTTCTTCTTCATGGTGATCGCGGTGATCCGCATCGACATGTTGAAGTCTTCCAGCGCGATGTGCCCGTGGCTCTCGCCGAACGGTCCTTCCGGCTCCAGCTTCGCCGTATCTATCAGCCCCTCGACCACGATCTCGGCGTCCGCCGGTATTTCGAGATCGACCGTCTTGCAGCGCACGACGCGCATCGCACGCCCCGCGAGCCCGCCGGCTACCGCCATCTCGTCCTGATCCGTCGCCAGCTTCTGCGGCCCCGTGAACGCGACCACGGGCGCAGCCCCGAGCACGATCGCGCACGGCATCGGCTGGCCCAGCTTCTGATACTTGAGCCAGTGTGCGTACCCGCCCGCGCCCGACAACCGCGAAGCCATCCTGACGCCCAGCCGGTCCCACGCCTTCAGCCCCGCGCGATAGGTGCCCATGTTGCGTACGCCCGTCTCCGGGTCCTTCGTCACGCAGCACGTCGCGGTGAGATAGGGCGCGGCATCGAACCCGGGCGTCGAGATCGGCACCGGCAGCTGCCCGACGCCGCCCGACTTCTCCAGCGCCGCCCCCGTGATCACGACCTCCTGGCACGGCGCGTTCTCGACCGTGACGGGCGGGATCGGATGCGCGATACCGTTCATCCACACGTCGCCGAGTTTCCCGACCGGCACGCCCATGCCCATCGCATAGATCTGCTCGGAGGCGGCCAGCGCGCCGACGACGACGGGGATGTCGTACTTCTCGCCCTTCGCGCCATGCACGTTGGTGAACACGAACGCCCGCCGCTCGGCTTCGGGATAGCCGCCCAGGAACTGCCAGCGCACCAACGGATGGATCTCGGTATCCTTGCACACCGGCTTGTCGATCCGCGTGACGAGCCCCGCCTTCTCGAGATTGGCGAGATGCTCCTGGAAATCGGAAGGTGCGCCAGAAGGTGCGCCAGTGGTGGCGGTCGTGCGCGTGGAGGGCGACATTCGGGAACGGTTCTTTCTGAAGTAAGCTGGAATTCATCGGCTACATACAGTACGATGCCGACCCTGGGCAACCAATGCGATAAGGGTCAAGTTGGTGTCCAGGCTAGTCTTTTTTCACGAGCGCCCGGTTACATCATGCCATCGATCGCAACGAGTCACGAAGGTGGACGCATTACTATTGATCCGGACATCTGCAACGGCAGGCCGGTCATCCGGGGAATGCGGATCACGGTCGAAACAGTTCTGGGATACCTGAGCGCGGGCGACAGCGCCGAAGAGATCCTTCGAGAGCATCCCATCCTCGAACCGGATGACATCTCAGCCTGTCTGGCATTCGCTAGCCAATAGCGTAGGTTGGGTTAGCGCTGGCGCCACGATCGCAGTAAGGTGGAAGACCCAACTCCGCGCGTAACCCAACACTTGCTGGCATCATGAGATACCGCCGCCTTGTCGAGCCCGGTGCTTCATATTTCTTCACGTTGGTCACACACGAGCGCCGACCGCTGTTCGCCTGCGAAGCCAATGTTCGGCGCTGGCGAAGCGCCGTCGCAAAGGTTCAACGGCAGCGGCCTTTCGTGATCGAGGCCGAGGTCATCTTGCTTGATCACCTGCATCTGCTCTGGTCGTTGCCACTGTGCGACGGCGATTATGCAACACGGATCAGGTTGATCAAGACCCACTTCACCAAATCGCTCGGCCCAGCCGATTTGACGGCCACGAGCAGCGAGAGCCGACTGAACAAAGGCGAACGCGACATCTGGCAGCGCCGCTACTGGGAGCATCAGATCCGCGACGAACAGGATTGGCAGGTGAAACTCGACTATATTCACTACAATCCGGTCAAGCACCGCTTGGCCGTGCGACCTGCCGATTGGCCCAATTCGACATTCCAAACGTGGGTAGAAAAAGGTCTATACGATCCGTGGTGGGGTTCGGATGACGAACCACCATTGCCGCCGTGGGCCGAGTGGGATTAGCAGCGAACGAGCGGGGTGCCGTGGACCGTTGGGTTACGCGCGAACCGCCGGGTTCGCAAACCTCGTCAACGCGTGCCGGCGCTAACCCAACCTACGGCTTATCGAACGCAGTGATGCCCTCAGTGGCAACGGTGAAAAACAAGATCAATTATACTGAGGGCGTCGAGTGCAGCCTTCATCTCGTCTGAACAAAATGTGTAAAAAGCGAACGGATCGTAGCCTTTTCGGACTTCGCCTCGACCTCCACGCCAGAGGTGCTTGCCGCGGACAAGATCGGATTGAATAACGATGGAATCTTGAACAAGAGCTTTGCTCTTTGCAAAGCCGTCTAGTCCCATCCCACCCAAAAATTTCGTTCGTTCTCGATCCACTGCGTCTATTGTATGGGCGCGTCCCAGGACGTGGTGTACGAGGCGGGGGAGGCAAGGGGCCCCGCGGCGTTGCGCGTAGGGAGGCCGTAGGCCGACCGGAGAGCAACGCCGCGGGGCGCCAAAAAAATTTCTTCCCCGCTGTCCACAGCCCCTGAGGGGGC
>CANJPN010000072.1 GCA_947475855.1 Bradyrhizobiaceae bacterium | reverse complement strand
CTGGGGCAGGTGCTCGCCGAACGTACCTACGATGCCGACACGATCCTGACGGCCACCATCGATCCCGCCGACATCGCGCGGGGCAAGTTCGACTTCGACGTGGCTGGCCACTACGCTCGCCCCGACGTATTCCGGCTCAACGTGAACGAAACGAAACAGGCGGCGGTGCAGACGAATTCGTCATCGCTGGCTGGCTCGGGGACTTGAGACCCTTGGTATCGCCGCTACTTCAACGCAAACACGGCGGTTGGCTCACTGATACCTGCGAGCATGCACGTGCGCCGTTCGAATGCGCGTCGGGGCTGGAACCCCTGGGTGACGGCCGCCTCCCATGCCTCCGCGGCCACCAGTGCCGGCACTTGTTCTGACTTGGTCAGCCCCTGCAGGCGCGCGGCCCGGTTGACGGCGTCGCCGATGGTCGCAAATTCGAGGCGCCCCTCGGTGCCGATTGCGCCGCATACGACCGGGCCGAACGTCACCCCGATGCCAGCCTTGAGCGGCGGCATGCCCTCCATACGGCGGTGCTCGGCCCAACCATCCAACATGTCGACGAGGTCCTCGGCGGCGCGAACGGCGTCGGCCGCGCACGTCGCGATCGGACGGGTCGCCCCGAACGTGATCATGATGCCATCGCCCAAGTAGGTGATCACGCTGCCGTGGTGGCGCTGTACAACGGGCAGGACGGTCGCGTGATACTCTCCGAGCAGCGCGATCAGGCGGGCTGGCTCGATCATACTTGCAAGCGTGGTGAAGCCCCGCAAATCGATGAACATGACTGCCGCGTTCCGGGTCACGCCCGTGCCAGGCTCGAGCCGCTCGGGCGCACCGACGATGGTGGCGGCGATGTCGGGGGCGAAGAAGCGTGATAATTCCGCTGCGGCTGTTCCCTCGACGACCGCGCGGACGAGCATGCGGCGGGCGCGCTCAAGCGCGAGAGCGAGCAGGAGCGTCACCACCAGGATCGAGACGATTTTGTCGATCTCTGCACCGACGAGCAGCTTCGAGGACGTCGCATACTCCGCAAAGCTTCGTGTCAGCATCGTCGACATTGGCTGCCCCCAAACCGCGTACACGAGCAGGAGAAGCCATCCGACGATCGCCGTGAACCCGGCCAGGAGAACCCAGCGCGGATCGAACCGTAATGCACGCATCCCAACGATGATGAAAACATAGAGCAGCGTCGGCGCTTTGAGATAGATGCTCGGCGGCTGGTTGTATTGGAGATGGAAGCTCCAGATCGTCAGCATCAACACGGCGATATCGATCACCACCGATATGCCGAGGAACGACGGTGAGAGCCGGCGGCGAACCGCCAGTGATAACCGCAACAAGGTAAACGCCGCATACGCGGCTAGCGCCCACGGCACCGGTTCGAAAGTTGCGTCGGCGCCGAAACCTTTCGGGCTCAACGCATAGAGTGCTGAGAAAAGCACGATGGCGCAGATCTGCACGATGCAGATGAGGATCTCGCTGGACTGTTCCTGAGCGCGAATGGCCGCTGCTACTCGGTCCGGCAGGCGCGCATCTGTGCTTGGCCCAAACAGCAGCTCTGACAGCGGCGTGCGTTGTTTCTTGCCGCTAATGTTCGTGGTGATGTTTGTCATGTCCACCCTCGGAAAGCCGCGGACGGCGCCTTCCTCTGATCTGCCACTGCCAGGGTCCCCCGTTCAATCCGTGGTGACGCATCCTGGTTGGGATGCTGCCCTGGGGGTTCCAAAACTGTTCGTCGATGGCATCGTCTGGGATAACAGGGTCACGTGGAAGGCAAATATTCGCGACCGGTCTGGATTGCAGTTCTCGTGCAAAGGATGGTCCCCGACGTCGCCGGCTCGTTCATGTCTTGGAACAAGCGTAGCCCCTGTTGCCCCATCGTTAACGCGATTGGCAGCCAAATGAACCACGCCGGCATCGGCAGCCTTTGCAACCTGCCCGGGCGTTCGCTAACGTGCGGGCCATGAACGACACCGGTCATCCGCTCGCCCAGCGCCCCCTGTCGCTTCTCATCTGCGCGATGGGGGGCGAAGGCGGCGGCGTACTGACGAGCTGGATCGTCGAGGCCGCACGCGCGCAAGGGCTCGCCGTGCAGGCGACTTCAGTTCCCGGCGTCGCCCAGCGCACGGGCGGAACGACGTACTACATCGAGATGGCGCCGCGCGGCGTGAATGGCCGTCCGCCGGTCTTTGCGCTGACACCGGTGCCGGGCCAAGTCGATGTCGTGCTCGCGAGCGAACTCGTCGAGGGGGCGCGCGCCGCCCGCCTCGGATTTGCGACGCCCGACCGAACCACTGCGATTTCATCCACCCATCGTGTCTTCCTCATCCAGGAGAAGATGGCGATGGGAGACGGCCGCATCGATCCGGCAGCGCTTCAAAAAACGATCGAGGCACGTTCTCAGCGCGCGGTGTTCCTCGACATGGAGGCTTTGGCGCAGGCGTCGGGCGTGCCGATCAGCCCCGTTTTGCTCGGTGCTCTGGCTGGCAGCGCTACTTTGCCGATCGAGCGGCGGCACTACGAGGCGGCGATCAAAGACAGCGGCATTGCTGTCGCCAAGAACCTCGCGGCATTCGAAGCAGCGTTCGCGCGCGTCGGTGAGCCTTCTCCCGCACCCGCACTTGAACCAAAGAAACCATCCTCAGCGCCCAGGCTCGCACCTGACGCCTTTATCATCGAGAGCATGGCGGACACCCCGGCGGACGTCGCGCCTTATCCCAAGGCGGCGCGTACCATCATCGCTCGGGGCATCGACCGGCTGACCGACTATCAGGACGCCGACTATGCCGCGCTCTACCTCCGCCGGCTCGATCCATTTCGAAGTCTCGATGCGGACCTCGTGCAGGACGTCGCCCGCCAGCTGGCACTGAGGATGAGCTATGAAGACGTGATCCGTGTGGCCCAGCACAAGGCCCGCGCGGAGCGGTTCCAACGCATCGAAGGCGAACTCGGCGGATCCGACCAGCCCTTCGAGGTGCAGGATTTCTTCAAGCCGGGCGTGAGAGAAATCGCCGACATCCTTCCGCCGCGCCTCGCCCGCACGATTCTCCGGCGCGCCGAGAAGAGTAAGCGTCTAGCGAGCGCCCATATCGGCATGAAGGTGAAGACGACCACGATATCTGGCTACCTGCGGGTCTGGATGCTGGCGCGCATGAAGGGATGGCGCCGGCGCACATTCCGCTACGAGGCGGAGCAATCCGGCATCGAGGCCTGGCTCCACCTCGTCGATCGGGCTGCGCGCAAGGGCGATATCGGACTCGCCAGGGAAATTGCAGAACTGGCCCGCCTCATCAAAGGGTACGGCGACACCCATCTGCGCGGACAGACCAATTACGGGCGCATCGTCGGCGATCTCGTGGTGCCAGCCCTGGAAGCGGCGGCCGTTCCAGCTAGCGCAGCGGCAGCCATTCGTGCTGCCCGCAATGCAGCCCTGGCCGATCCCGAAGGCGACAGCCTCTCGCAAGCGATCGCCCTTCATCGCGGTTCCATCGCAGCCAACGTGCCCACGGTATGAGCGCCGACTTCGTCGTGATACCCTTAGCGCCCAGTTTCTCGCCTTCGTGCTGTGCGCACGGAGCTAATTCGTGGAACCCCGCATGAAGATCGCAATCATCGGCACCGATCCATCTGCCCTTTACTTCGCCTGGCTGATGAAGGTCCGTGACGCCGGCCACGACATCACCATTTATGATACGGGCTCGCCTGACCGTCGTGGTGCAGCGCCTCACATCCTCGCAAACCCCGTCAAACCCGAGCTCAAGCTCCAGGATGAAAGTATTGGCGCCGCAATTCGCGCCGCCTCCACACGAACGACCGGCGCGGTGGTGATACGAGATGGTGAGCGCATCACAGCTCCAGGCCACTCGTACACTCTCATCGGCGCGGAGCCTTTGGTCGAACTGCTGCGCAATCGCGCCATATCGCTTGGCTGCAAGTTCGAAGCCACACCGACCGGCGCGTCCGATCTGAGCAGCGCGGGTGATCTCGTCGTCATCGCCGACGGCGCATCGAGCGTGACGCGCTCGCGGCTGGGCAACGAATTCCGCCCGCAACTGACCGCGGCACGGACACGCTTCATGGTCCTGGGAGTGGATGGCGCTTCCCCGCAAGCGACGTTGCTTTTCAAGCGGACACCCGGGGGAGTGGTTCACGCGTTCCTCTATCCCGACAGCGCGACCACTTCGACCCTGATCGTAGAAGCCCCAGCGGTGGTGCTCGCTGCGACCGGGCTTGATGGTGCCAGTGACGAAAAAAGCCTCGCCGCAGTAGCTGAGCTTTTCGGCTCCGCTCTCGGCGGCAATCCAAAGCTCTCGTTGAAGGCTTCATGGAAACCGTTCGTCGGCGTCCGGAACGGTGCATGGACGAGCGGGAACTGCGTTCTGCTCGGTGCTGCCGCGTACAACGCCCATTACTCGGTCGGCCTGGGCGTGCGCTCGGGCCTGGAAGATGCCGAAGCTCTGGCGACCCTCGTCAGCACAGGCAACGTCGCCGAGGGGCTCGGCAAGTTCGAAGCTGCGCGCCGCCCGCGGGCCGAAAGCATGCAACGGGCGTCGAGCGGAAGCCTGACGTGGTATGAGCGTGCGGATCGATACATCGAAATGGACTTGGCGCAGTTCGCCTATTCGCTTTTGACGCGGAGTTTGCGCCTCAATCACGAGACTATGCGCGGCCTTGCTCCCGAACTCACCGAAGCCGTCGAGATCAGCCTTGCAGGAGGCGCTCGCTCGAAAACCAATCGACCGCCGCCGCCGATGTTCACGCCGATAACGTTGCGCGGGCTGACCATACCCAACCGCATCGCGATGTCACCGATGTGCATGTATAACGCTGTCGACAAGGACGGCACGGTCGGGGACTTCCACCTCGTGCACTACGGCAGCCGCGCCGTCGGTGGTGCCGGTCTCATCATCACAGAAATGACGGACGTCTCACCGGAAGGCCGCATCAGTGCCTATTGCGCGGGCATGTACAAGCCGGAACACGTCCCGGCCTGGAAACGCGTCACCGACTTCATTCATACCAAGTCGGACAGCAAGATCGGCATTCAACTCGGACACGCCGGACGCAAGGGAGGCGAGCCCCGCCCTTGGGATCGCGCAGCGCCCAAGGGCCCTCACTGGCCGCTCCTCGCGCCATCACCGATCCCCTTCGTCAAGGATGGCGTGCCCCCGCGGGAAATGACCCGCGCGGACATGGATCGTCTGGTGGCGGCCTATGCGAATGCAACCCGGATGGCTGATCAGGCGGGCTTCGACTTCCTCGAACTGCACTTCGCGCATGGCTACCTGCTGTCGACGTTCATCTCCCCGCTCGCCAACCAGCGCACGGATCACTACGGCGGATCCCTTGCCAACCGCCTGCGTTTTCCCATGGAGGTGTTCGAGGCCGTTCGGGCAGCCTGGCCCCAGGATAAACCCACCTGCGTACGCATCTCCGCGTACGACTGGATGGAAGGCGGCACGACGGTCGAGGACGCCATTGCGATCGGCCGCATGCTGCGCGACGCCGGCAACGACATTCTCTCGGTCTCGACTGGCGGCGTCGTCGGTGTCCGCCCGACGGCGGGGCGCCTTTACCAGGCGACGTTCTCCGATCAGGTTCGCAACGAGTTGAAGATCACCACCATGAACGTCGGTGCAATGGCCAGCCACGGGGACATCAATGCGATGCTGGCAGCAGGCCGCGCTGACATGTGTGCACTTGCCCGGGGCCATCTGTTCGATCCCTATTTCACGCGGCATGCGGCCTATCAGCAGGACTATTCGGATCTGCCCTGGCCCAACGAATACGAACGCGCACCCACGCTTGATATGAGGGATTTCTGAGGCCTGACCGGACCCGGCAGCAGGACGTGGTGACCAACCAAAGAAATCCCATCGGAGCCGTCGATATCGGGACGCACCTTTACGTGGGCTTAAGTGTTCAGGGCTAGGGTCAGCATCAGTTCTTCTGCGTAACCCAACTCTCCCAGTGCTGCGTTGCGAACCAACCGTATGACGAAGATGCCCGGGCGCCTGCCACTCGTGTTGCTTGGCTCGCTGCTCGCGACGACATACTTCGTGCATCACGGTGTGTCCGGCACCCATGGCCTCATCGCCAAGGACCGGCTGATCTCCCGTTCGAGCGATCTCGAGCGGGAGATGGCCGTTCTGGAGGCGGTGCGTTCGCGTTTGCGGCAGGACGTGGCGGCGCTGCGTTCGAACCCGCCCGCGCCCGATGTCGTCGAAGAGATTGCCCGCAGCGCGCTGGGGATGGTCCGTCCCGGTGACCGGCTGGTTTTGCGACAACTGCCTACCGCACCTGCCGGAAATATGAGCGGCGTAGTGCCGTGAGCCAGGGTTTGGCTCAAAGATTCCACCGTCGAACTTGACTTGATGGCCTCCTTGGCCCCACACGAGAAGGCATCATGAGCGCCGTCCGCCAGCACCTCGCCGGTGGAGCAGGTGGTGCTCGCGACCGGTGACCGCTCAGGAGGACCATATGGCGCTTGCGCCCAGCGGCAATCAAGTTTCGACGACGAGCCCCGTTCCGGCTCCCGCCCAGATCCCCGAACTTCCGAAGGAAAAGGAGATTCAGGCGTATCGGGAGATGCTCCTGATACGCCGGTTCGAAGAGCGGGCGGGGCAGCTCTATGGCATGGGTTTCATCGGCGGTTTCTGCCACCTCTACATAGGGCAGGAAGCCGTCGTGACGGGCCTTCAGATGGCCTCCAAGCAAGGCGATCAGGTGATCACGACCTATCGCGACCACGGCCACATGCTGGCCTGCGGGATGGATTCGAAGGGTGTGATGGCCGAACTGACCGGGCGCCGCGGCGGATACTCGCGCGGCAAGGGCGGTTCGATGCACATGTTCTCCAAGGAAAAGAACTTCTACGGCGGTCACGGTATCGTCGGCGCATCGGTGCCGCTCGGCGCGGGCCTCGCCTTCGCCAACAAGTACCGCGGTAACGACAACGTCTGCTGGTGCTATTTCGGGGACGGGGCGGCGAACCAGGGCCAGGTCTACGAGACCATGAACATGGCCAGGCTCTGGCATCTTCCGCTGATTTTCGTGATCGAGAACAATCGGTACGCCATGGGCACCTCGATCGAGCGCTCTGCCGCCACGACCGACTTCTCTCAGCGCGGGCGGTCCTTCGACATTCCCGGTGAGCAGGTCGACGGCATGGACGTGCGGGCTGTGGCAGCCGCAGGCAAGCGTGTTTCCGATTGGGTGCGCGCCGGCAACGGCCCATACATCCTGGAGATGCTGACCTACCGCTACCGCGGCCACTCGATGTCGGACCCTGCGAAGTACCGGACGCGGGAGGAAGTCGACAAGGTCCGCGAGGAGCGCGATCCCATCGAGCGGGTTCGCGCCCGGCTGTTGCAGCGCGGCTGGATGAGCGAGGATGACCTGAAGCGCATCGACGCCCAGGTCCGCGAGATCGTGACTGCTGCTGCGGAGTTCGCGCAAGCGGACGCCGAGCCCGATCCCGCGGAGTTGTGGACCGACATCGTACTTTAGGTTCTTGCAGGGGTTGCCCTAGTCCATGCTTGGCGACCCCACGGATTGGACGGCGGAACAGCATGCCCGGCTCGGGGGTCCTCTTCGCACTGGACAAAGCCGATGAGCGTCAACTCTTGGCGGTCCCGGAAGCGCGTGCGCGGGTGGCGTGGGTTGCCAACGTGGTCGAGGAGCGCTGGGACGAGGACTGGCTGTGTGCGCTGGGCGAAATGTGGTTTCCCGTGCACTTCTGCCTGCACGGTTCGGCCTCAGCGCCCATCAAGGGCTCGTCGGCCGAGGCCAATGCAGTGCTTGGCGGGCTGCCGCTCGGCGTTACAAATCTCTACAGCATGGATTACAAGGATCAGGAACTCGTACGGCGCATTGCCACCGCTCTGTCCCACATCCGGGATGACGCGATCTGGGCGCGCGCCAGCCTCGTCGAGCGCAAGGACTACAGCGGCCCCCGCATCAGTAATCTACAGGTTGCCGTCGTCGACGAGATTCACGCGCTCACCGAGTTCTACAAGCGGGCGAACGAACAAAGCCGCGCCGTCATCTTCACAGTCAACGAATAGCCTCTCCAAGATTAGCCAGTAGCCCAAGCCGAGGAACGCTAGGCCGATGCCCACTCAGATCCTGATGCCCGCCCTGTCGCCCACCATGGAGGAAGGCAAACTCGCCAAGTGGCTGATTAAAGAAGGCGACATGGTCAAGTCGGGAATGGTCATCGCCGAGATCGAGACCGACAAGGCGACGATGGAAGTCGAAGCGGTCGATGAGGGCAAGGTGCAACGGCTGCTGGTTCCCGCGGGCACGGAGGGCGTGAAGGTCAACACTCCCATCGCGATCATCCTCGGCGACGGCGAGACGGCGTCGGCCGCCCCCGCACCCCAGCAGGCCGCAACAGCACAGCAAGCCGCGCCGCAAGCCAAGCCAGCTCCTGCACCCGCGAGCGTCCCCGCACAAGCCGCTCCCCCCGCCGCTCCCGTTGTTGTAGCCCTGCAGGATCAGACGATTCCGGCTGGCACCGAGATGGTGTCCACCACAATGCGCGAAGCGCTGCGTGATGCGATGGCCGAGGAAATGCGGCGTGACAAGGACGTCTTCCTGATGGGCGAGGAGGTCGCCCAGTACCAGGGCGCCTACAAGGTCAGCCAGGGGCTGCTGGACGAATTCGGCGAGAAGCGCGTTATCGACACGCCGATCACGGAGCAGGGATTTGCCGGTATCGGTGTCGGTGCGGCCATGGGTGGTCTGCGTCCGATCATCGAGTTCATGACCTGGAACTTCGGCATGCAGGCGATCGACCAGATCATCAACTCGGCGGCCAAGACGCTCTACATGTCCGGTGGTCAGATGGGTTGCCCGATCGTGTTCCGCGGCCCCAACGGCGCGGCTGCCCGCGTCGGCGCCCAGCACAGCCAGGACTATTCTTCGTGGTACGCCCACGTACCCGGCCTCAAGGTCATCGCGCCGTCGAATCCCGCAGATGCCAAGGGCCTCATGAAGAGCGCGATCCGCGACGCCAACCCCGTGTTGTGCCTCGAGAACGAAATCCTGTACGGCATTGCCGGGCCAGTACCGAAGATGGACGACTACCTCGTTCCGATCGGCAAGGCGAAAATCGTCCGCGAAGGCCGGCACGTCACGATGGTCGCGTGGTCGCGTGGGATGCAATACGCGCTCGCGGCCGCCGAAATCCTCGCCAAGGACGGCATCGAGGCCGAAGTGATCGACCTGCGCACACTGCGTCCGCTCGACATGGAGACGATCTTCAAGTCGATCCGCAAGACAAACCGCATCGTCACGATCGAAGAGGCATGGCCGGTGTGCTCGGTCGGCTCGGAGATCTGCGCCCGCGCGGCGATCGATTGCTTCGACCACCTCGACGCGCCGCCAGCCAAGGTCTCCGGCGCGGACGTGCCGATGCCCTATGCGGCGAACCTCGAGAAGCTGGCGCTGCCGACCGTCGACCAGGTGGTACAGGCTGCGAAGGGCGTTTGTTATGCGTGAGGGTGTGCGATGAGCGATGTATATCTTGCTTATTCAAGCAAAGATCGTGATGTCGCTCGACCAATCGCTGAGGCTCTCCGATCCAGCGGCATTAGTGTTTTTTGGGACCAGGAAATTGCACCTGGAACTGATTGGTCCAGCTGGTTGCAGGGCGGGTTGTCGGCCTGCAAGGCAGTCGTCGGGCTATTGAGCAAGAACTCAAAGGCATCGAACAGCTTCAAGTCAGAGGTAAGAGTTGCAGTAAACTCAAAAAAATTAATTCTTGTCGCAATCGATAAACTTTCCCCGTTGGAACTCCCAATGGGTCTTGCGTCCGTTCTTTGTCTTGACTGGGACTCGAATAAGTTTCTGGCATCATTCGCTTATTTGGTGCCCGCACTCAGAAAGTATGGCGTGATCGAAACCGCTTCAAAAACTCCAATCGGTGCGAGCGCCAAAGTTGACTCTAGGAATCGAGGGTATGCCTTCTTCAGTCATGTTGAAGAAGATATTCCAATTGTTTCGAAGATTTCCGGGTTTTTGGCGATCCGCAGTTACGCTTATTGGACCTATCACGAGTCCGGCCGCGCTTATCAGAAGCCAACTGTTCTTGAGATCGAAGAACGGATGGTGGACTGCGCGCTGATGCTGGCAGTCATCTCGCCCGATTGGAAGCGGTCGGATTGGACGCAGCGCGAACTGGCGTTCGCTAGAGAGATCAAGAAGCCTCTGTTCCATTTGCGCTGGCGCAATCCAGGTCCGACGCTTGCCATCGCCGGCGACACCTACTTTGACTTCGAGCGCGGTGAGGATGACGCCTTCCGCAAGCTCGGACCCGAGCTTGACAAGAAGGGTCTCTGATAAGTGCTCCTCGCTCCAACATCAGAGGTTATGTCATCCCGGGGCTTGTCCCCGGGAACCAGGGTGCAGCACTCACCCAGGTGTATTTTCAGAGCGCTGTGTGATGCATCGAACGGCGCGTTGAGCCGAGAAGTAGATCCCGGGGACGAGCCCCGGGATGACAGGCTACTTCTTGGGCTTTTGCCCTGCCTTTCCGTTGGCCCGTTCGAGCCAGTCGGTTGGAACTGGGTAGACGCCAGGCAAAGTCGAGTAGAGATCGATCCAGTGCGGGTTGTCACGATCGACCAGATTGATTTTCCAGGCGCGAGGCCATTCTTTCATGGTCTTCTCACGCTGAATGGCGTCCCGGATGTCGGCGAACAACTCGTGCCAGACGAGGATGTGGACGTTGTATTTTCGCGTGAACACAGCACCAATACCGGAGCGGTGCTGCTCGATGCGGCCGATGATGTCGTTCGTCACGCCGATGTAGAGGGTTCCTCTCGGCTTGCTGGCGAGCATATAGGTCGAATAGCAGTGATCCATGACGCTAACTCTACGATCGGTGTACACTGGGTCCCGGGGACGAGCCCCGGGACGACAAGTTGATTGAAATCTTAGAGCACAACAAGAACGCAAGCCCGAGACATCCACGATGCCCACGCAAATCCTGATGCCAGCGCTGTCTCCGACGATGGAGGAGGGCAAGCTCGCCAAGTGGCTCGTCAAGGAAGGCGAGCACATCAAGTCGGGCAAGGTGATCGCCGAGATCGAGACCGACAAGGCGACCATGGAGGTCGAGGCGGTCGATGAGGGCATAGTCGCCAAAATCCTGATCGCGGAGGGGACCGAGAAGGTGAAGGTCAACACGCCCATCGCCGTGCTTCTGATGGATGGGGAGACAGCAGGCGCTGCCTCGGCGCCTCCTCCTCCCGCAGCCAAGCCGGCACCTCCACCAGTCGTTGCTGCGGCTCCCGCTGTTGCGCCCTCATCGGCACCAGCGCAGGCTCCTGCCGCCCCAACGAACGGCCATGCAGCAGAGCGCATCGCTGCGTCGCCGCTTGCCCGGCGCCTTGCCAAAGAAGCGGGCATCGCGCTTGGCGGTCTCAGAGGCAGTGGCCCTCATGGTCGGATTATAAAGCGGGATATCGAAGCCGCAGCAAAGGGCGGCCGTCCGGGGCCCGCTGCTTCGCCATCCACCGCCATGACGCATACGCCTGCGACCGCGCCTTCCGTCGCGCCGATGGCCGACGACAAGATCCTCGCGCTGTACGAGCAGGGCTCCTACGAAGTCGTCCCGCATGACGGGATGCGCCGCATCATCGCCCAGCGGCTGACCCAGTCGAAATCGACGGTGCCGCATTTCTACCTGACGCTGGACGTGCGCCTGGATGAATTGCTGCGCGCACGTGAGCGCATCAACGCCGCCGCGCCCAAGACGGGTCCTCGCGCGTTCAAGCTTTCCGTCAATGACTTCATCATCAAGGGCCTCGCCCTGGCCCTCCAACAGGTCCCTGCAGCCAACGCGTCCTGGACCGAGGGAGGCATGCTTCGTCACCGTCATTCCGATGTCGGGGTCGCTGTAGCGATCGAGGGTGGGTTGTTCACCCCGGTCATCCGGCACGCCGAACTGAAGACGCTCGGTGAGATCTCGAACGAAATGAAGGACCTCGCCGAACGCGCCCGCAGGAAGCGGCTCGCACCCCACGAGTATCAGGGCGGTACGACCTCGATCTCCAACCTCGGCATGTTCGGTATCAAGTCGTTCGACGCCGTTATCAATCCACCGCATGCCACGATCCTCGCAGTGGGCGCTGGCGAGAAGCGGCCGGTCGTCGGCGGCAATGGCCAGATCGAGGTTGGCACGATCATGTCGTGCACGCTGTCGTGCGATCATCGTGTCGTCGACGGGGCGCTGGGGGCAGAGCTTCTCAACGCCTTCAAGCAGTTCCTCGAAGACCCCGTCCGCATGCTCGTCTGACGGTCAAGCGACGCTACGAAGTCTCATGAACAAGCCGAGGCGGCGTCACGGGTCTGCCTCGGCCATTTGGTGCATGCGGGCGACAAGCCATGCCGATTTCGGTTGTTTCATAGACAAGTCAAAGCTTTAAAGACTGTCAAAGTGTGGCCCAATGGCAACCGCACGACACAATCAAGGCGGGGGATCTGGTTGTCCACCGAGGCTTAGTGCTAATCACAGGGTGTCGGCTTGCTTGGGGTTGGGCGCACGCCGTAAGCGACGATCAGTTCTGAATGTTCTCTTGAGTCGGAACCTCGGGGAATTCATCTTTTTTTGGGAGTGCCCACCATGTACTCTAAGCTACGCGTATCCACGCTTGCCATTATCGGATCAGTCGGTCTCGCCGGTTGTGCCGGTGGTCTCGACATCTTCGGCGGCAACGGATCGTCTGATGTGACGACCTCTTCGGTCGCGCAAACTCAAGCACAACGGGTTGATCCTGCTTGTGGCAATCTCGCCCTGGAAATCGACACGTTGCGGCGCGAAGGCGTTGCAGACAAGGTTGATCGCGCCGCGGCGAAAAAATACAAGATGACGGCTGTTGATCTTACCAAGGCCAGTCAGCTCAACAAGGCAAACGGAGAATTCCAGTCGAAGTGCTCGGCGCTGCCGCGTACCGCGTCGGCTCCTGACGCCGCCGTAGCACCCGCTGCAAAGGCTGCAGCCGCACCGGCTGTGACCAACGCAACGCGCTGATCGCAGAATCATCCAGCGCCATCCGCTGGCCAGTTTTCCGGATTAGTCTCGATCCGTTAAAGTGGTGTGTGGTTCGGCGCTGGGCGCATCTCAATCCGTCTGCCGCTTCAGTCGGCGCGTAACTTGTCGGTCCGTCTTGAATGAGCCCTTTCGATATGGTGTCTCTTCAGCGGTCCGGCTTGATGCCAGTGGAGGTCATTGTGGGACTAAATGCATCTATAGTGAAGTTGGCAGCAGTGGTGCTGGCCGGTGTTGCGCTGTCGGGCTGCGCTTCCGGCAACGCGGCTGGTGGCGGCGACCCCGGGGCGATCGCCATGCCTTCCGGTAGCTCGTGCCAGTCAGTTCGTGGCGAGCTCAACCGGCTGGATTCCAAAGGCACGCCCGCCAAAGTGGATGCCGCAAGCCGCGGAGCCAAGCTTCCTCCGGCGCAACAAGCCGAAGTCGACCGGTACAACCAGCTGCTCAATCTCTATCTCGGCGCTCGCTGCCACGTTTAGCGGTGATTGGGCTGGCACCGGCGATCAGGTTGCGCTTGAATAGCAATGGGCTCCGGTCGCAAGACCGGAGCCCATTGCTATTCTCGTTGACGATTCTCGCAGTTGGCGATGTCTGCCGCGACAGATACTAATGTACGTCGGATCGGGGTACCGCCCCGTTCAAATCTGCAGCCGCCCCGATCCGCTTGGCACATCTGGAGTGATACATGGCCGTTCAGAACTACGACGTCGTTATCATCGGTTCCGGCCCTGGCGGCTACGTCACAGCCATTCGGGCGGCCCAGCTCGGATTCAAGACCGCGATTGTCGAGCGCGAGCATCTCGGCGGCATATGCTTGAACTGGGGCTGCATCCCGACCAAGGCGCTCCTGCGCTCCGCCGAAATCTATCGTTATGCCACGCACGGCAAGGCCTACGGGGTGACTGTCGAAGGCAAGGTTGGCTTCGATGCCGCGGCCATTGTGCAGCGCTCGCGTGGCGTGTCGGGGCAGCTCAACGGCGGCGTCGGCTTCCTGCTCAAGAAGAACAAAGTCGATGTGATCTGGGGTGAAGCTCAGATCACGAAGCCGGGTGAGGTCGTCGTCGCCGCTTCGACGAAGAAGCCGATGGAGCCGCAGAACCCTGTGCCCAAAGGTACGCTTGGGGCAGGCACCTATGCGGCCAAGCACATCATCATCGCGACGGGGGCACGCCCCCGCGTCCTCCCGGGTATCGAGCCTGACGGCGAGCGCATCTGGACGTACTTCGAGGCAATGGTTCCAAAATCCATGCCGAAGTCGCTGATCGTCATGGGCTCGGGCGCGATCGGTATCGAATTCGCGTCGTTCTACAGGACATTCGGTTGCGATGTGACCGTCATCGAAGTGTTGCCCCAGATCCTCCCCGTCGAGGACGCCGAGATCGCCGCGCTCGCGAGAAAGGCCTTCGAGAAGGAAGGCATCAAGATCCACATCGGCGCAAAAGTAACCGGCGTGGAGAAGACGGCCACGGGCGTGATCGCCAGCGTCGATATCGGTGGTGGAAAGATCGAGAAAATTGCCGCCGACAAACTTATCTCGGCGGTTGGCGTCGTCGGCAACGTCGAAGGCCTGGGACTTGAGAAACTGGGGGTCCGCGTCGAGCGCGGCACGATCGTGACCGACGGTCTCGGACGCACCAGCGTCGCTGGCATTTATGCGATCGGCGATGTTGCGGGACCGCCGATGCTCGCCCACAAGGCCGAACACGAAGGCGTCATATGCGTCGAAGCGATCAAGGGGATGAACGTCCACGCCATGGACAAGGCCAAGATCCCCGGCTGCACGTATTGCCATCCTCAGATCGCCAGCGTCGGCCTCACCGAAGCGCGAGCCAAGGAAGGCGGCCGTGAAATCAAGGTTGGGCGCTTCCCATTCCGTGGCAACGGGAAAGCAATCGCGCTGGGAGAGCCGGAGGGCCTGGTAAAGACGATCTTCGACGCCAAGACCGGCCAGCTCCTCGGGGCCCACATGATCGGCACGGAAGTAACGGAGCTGATCCAGGGCTACGTCGTCGCCATGCAACTAGAGACCACCGAAGAAGATCTGATGCATACGGTTTTTCCGCATCCGACGCTGTCGGAAATGATGCACGAGAGCGTTCTCGATGCGTACGGCCGTGTCATCCATATGTAGACGTGCATCAGGGCGAGCATGCCCGTTCAGGGCGCCTGTAGGAGTACCCTGACGCCGCTCGGCAAGCCCGGACGCAGGGAATTCAATGCCGCTGCGATCTCGGATTTGTCACCGACGGCGGTCGCGTAAACGGCGACCATCGGGTGGGCGGCGGTGACAGGCGTTGCGAACATGTGCAACTCGCCCACCTTCGTCCACGCTTCAGGGATTGCCTTGAAGAGCTGAGGATAGATCATCGCCATGCCGGTGCCATGGCGGCGGGTGACGTCATCGAGCCAGGCGGCCGACTTGTCCTTGCGTGCAAGCGCTTCATTCGACGCCAAGCCCCAGAGGTCGAGCATGTAGCCACGCGCGAAGCCCATGCCGGCCCAGCCGATGTCGTTGGCGGCGAAGGGCTTGCGGTAATGATCCGCCACCAGCCGATGCATCTGATACTGCTGTTCGTAGATGTTGCGCGTTGCGAGCGGCGTATCCACGATCGATTGGAAATAGTGGCTAGCGGGCAGGAGTAGGAGGAGCATCGCGGCGAGGGGCAGCCGCTGAGCCAGGGAGATTGCAGCCACCGTCGTACAGAAGGCGACAATGTAGATCTCGTAGCGGTACCACCAGCCGAACTGGCCGAAAGCGAGATGTAGCATGCCGGCCACGAGCACGCAGGCTAGGATTCGCCGCCAGGCTCCGGTTGCCGTACGCAGCTGCGAGGCTAGGATGTCGGCCGTGAAGTTTCTTCAACCTGCTGATCTCGTTTGCTGATCGAGCGGGAAGTCTGGCTTTGAGTTGCCGGATTTCCACGCTTCCCCGTGGATTTCCTTGCAAATCGTGATGGGGGTTTGCTGCTGTGGCGAACCATGATTCCGT
>CANJPN010000071.1 GCA_947475855.1 Bradyrhizobiaceae bacterium | reverse complement strand
GCCTCGACCAGCGCCTCGCGTTGAACCTCGCTGAGGTCGCCCAACCGCTCGACAAGTGCCCGGAAATCCTGCGCTTTCATCGTGTCCATCCTGCCGCCAAATCACTGGTCAGCAAGGTCGCACAACATTCTGGCGGAACAGAGCCATTTTATTTGACCAGGGCAAGGGTGGACCACCAGATTACTCTCGCGCAGCCAAACTCCTGTTGCAGGCCGCGCGCGCTGCCGAAAAAACCGCACTCGCCTACCTTCGCGGCGAATTGTCGACGTGGAAACCGCAGACCCGCCGAGAACTGAAGCGTGAGTTGACCCGCCTCGGCCATTACAAGGGCCCGATCGACGACAAGTGGAACGATGCCGCGCGTGCCGCTTTCGAGCGTTATCTCAAGGCGAAGTAGGTTATCAGCCGGGGGCGGCCCCCACGGGTCGGCCCTCATACGCGCTGGCATGGAACCTTCTGCGTTCCCGGAAGCCGAGCGCAGCGAGGCTATCCGGGATCTTTACACCTCCGAAAGGGGTAAAGGCCCCGGATCTTCACGCTCCGACCTTGCGGTCGGACCGTTCGTCCGGGGACGCACGTATGTTTTGTGGACGTCCATCAGGCAATGGTTGCGCGAATGGGACCGCCCCATTCTCATCATCGCGTGCGCGCATCCACTGGACGCTTCGGGCTTCGCGCAAATGGCGCTCAGCACAGACCGACGGGCCTGACAGGGGTGGGATCGCGTGGTAGTGAAACGGCCGATCATCTGGTGTCAGACCCATCTTGCTCGCCCGCATCCGCAGGACGGGGCTGACACCATCTCGCGAACCTCTCCCCTCCACCAAGGTGTCAGACCCGGAGGGTCTGACACCGCCTCTCAAAATGGTGCGGTACGCTTCGCTACCGCACCCTACGGAGTTTCTGCACGATGACCAAAGCCGGCCACAACCGCGTCATGACGGGTGCGGAATGCCTTGCGGACATGTTGAAGGCCTACGAGGTCAGCCATGTTTTCATGGTGCCGGCGGTCGTGCGCAAGACGTTCGCCGAGATGGAGACGCGGACGAGCATCAAGCGGCTGCACGTGCACTCCGAGGCGACGGCGGCGTACATGGCGGACGGCTATGCGCGCGCATCGGGCAAGCCGGGCATCTGCATGGCGCAGGTGATCGGCGCGCTCAATCTCGCGGCCGGTCTGCGCGATGCGTGGCTCGCGCATTCGCCTGTCATCGCGATCACGGGCGGGCGCGATCCCAAGACGAAGTTCCGCAAGGTCTATCAGGAGGTCGACGACGTGCCGGCATTCGAGCCGGTGACCAAGTTCAATGCGACGGTCGACGACGTGTCGCGTTTTCCCGACATGATCCGGCAGGCGTTCCGCGCGGCGACGACGGGCACGCCGGGGCCGGTGCATCTGCAGATCCGCGGCAACGAAGGCCAACTCGACCAGGAGAGCGCCGAGATCGAGCCGCTGGTGGAGCCGCAGTTTTCGCGCGTTCCGCCGTTCCGGCCGATGGCCGACGATGCCAGCATCAAGCGTGCGCTCGAAGCCATGCAGGCGGCCGAGCGGCCCGTGATCGTTGCCGGCGGCGGCGTTCGTGCCTCCGGCGCGCGGGATGAATTGGTGGCGCTGGCCGAGGCGCTGCAGATCCCTGTGGTCACATCGCTCAATGGCAAGGACACGATCCCCGGCAAGCATCCGCTGTCGGTCGGCGTGGTCGGATCGTACTCGCGCGAGAGCGCCAACCGGCTCGTGACGCAGGCGGACCTCGTCGTGTTCGTCGGCACCGAAACGGGCGGCATGACCACGCACTTCTGGGCGGTTCCGAAGATCGGCACGCCCGCGATCCAGATCGACATCGAGCCGGAAGCGCTGGGGCGGAATTATCCCTTGCAGGCGGCCGTCAACGGCGATGCCAAGATGGTGCTCGCGCGGATGGTGGCGCTGGCCGACAAGAAGACCGCGGGCAAACGCAAGGCATGGGTCTCCCAAGCGCAGGGCCTCGTCGCGGAGTGGCGCGCGAAGTTCAAGGACGCGCTCACGTCGGACGCCGTGCCGATCCGGCCGGAGCGGCTGTGCGGCGAACTCACGCGCATCATGCCCGACGACGCGATCGTCGTCGTGGATACCGGACATGCGGGCATGTGGATGGGCGGAATGTACGACCTCCGCACGCCGGGGCAGAGCTACATGCGTTCGGCCGGGCATCTGGGCTGGGCCTTCCCTGCGGCCCTCGGCGCGAAGTGCGCCGTGCCGGGCCGTCCCGTCGTGACGTTCACTGGCGATGCCGGGTTCTGGTACCACATCGGCGACATCGAGACCGCGGCACGCTGGGGGATCAACACGGTGACCGTCGTCAACAACAACGGCGGCGGCAATCAGTCAAAGCGCGGCTTCGACCGCGTGTACGGCGGCCAGCAGACCGAGCAGGCGCGGGAACTGTGGACGTTCTCCAAGGTCAACTTCGCGGCGATCGCTGAGAACATGGGCGCGATGGGCATCCGCGTGGAAAAGCCGGGCGACCTCGAAGGCGCGATGGCGAAGGCGCTGGCGGCGAAGCGGCCCGTGATCATCGACGTCGTCACCGACATCGACGCGCTCGCGCCGGTCGCGTTCGGTTGAGGCGGGATGCGAACGTAGCCACGCTGACTTGGCCTCATTCTTCCGCAACCAAAACACATGCGTCCCCGGACAAGGGGTCGGACCACTTGGTCCGGGCACGCAGAGCCGGGGCCTTTACACACCAATTTCGGGGAAAGCCCCCGGGTCTCACGGCAAGGCCGCTCGCCCGGGGACGCAGGTGGGAGAGGTGGTTGCCCACACGCGCGTAAGCGCTATTGTCTTCGGGAAAATGTTTACACCGCCGCCAGAATTCCAGGGAGGAAACCATGACCGACTATCGCGTGAGCCGTCGCGCTCTGCTATCGGGCGCTGCCGCGCTCACCGGCGCGAGTTACATCTCCGGGCGTGCACTCGCCCAGCAGGCAGGGCGCGCAGCGCCACTTCCCGTGCGTCGGGACATGTTGATCCGCGGCGCCACCGTCCTGACAATGGACGAAAAGATTGCGGATCTCGAGGCCGGTGACGTTCTCATCCGCAACGGGGCCATCGCCGAGGTCGGAAAACAGCTCGCAGCCAAGGGCGCGCAGGTGATCGACGGCCGCGGCATGATCTGCATGCCCGGTATCATCGATACGCACTGGCATTTCTGGACGAGCATGTTCCGGCCGTACGTTCGTGCCGACGTCGATGCGCTCGGTTACTTCCCGGTGTCGAACCGGCTGGGCCAGCTCATGGCGCCGCAGGATAGCTACAAGAGCGTCCGGCTCGGCATCGCGGAGGCGATGAGTGCCGGCATCACGACGGTGCACAACTGGGCGCACAACATCCGCAGCGCCGACCACGCCGACGCCGAACTTGCAGCGATGCGCGACATGGGCATTCGCGGCCGCTTCGCCTACGGGCCGGCGCAGGGCATGCCCGACACGCAGCCGATGGATTTCGAGGGGATGTCGCGAACCAAGTCGAAGTGGATGCTCGCAGGCCAGACTTCCCAGGATGGGCTTCTTTCGATGGGCATCTGCTCGCGCAACGTCGGCGCGATGAGCATCGGCGGCGCTGCCCGCGGCGTACTGACCATCGAGCAGACCAAGACCGACTGGACCAACGCGCGCAAGCTCGGCTTGCCAATCACGCTGCACACGTCAGGTCCGAGCCCGATCAAAGCGCTCGAGGCTGCCGAACTTCTCGGCCCGGACGTGCAGTTGATCCACGCGCTGCTGACGACGCCAGAAGAGCGCGCAATCCTGAAGAAGCGCGGCGTCAGCTATTCCCTCGCCCCGATCGGCGAGGCGCGGCGGCCATCCAGCGTCGGCGTGATCCAGCTCGGCGAACTGCTGGCCGACGGCGTGAAGGTGTCTCTGTCGACGGATCACACCACGAACTACAATTGCGATCCGTTCCAGAACATGCGCGTGCTGTTCGCGCTGCACCAGCACAGGCTGAACAACAAGCCGCCGTTGAGCGTGAAGCGGCTGGTGCAGCTCGCGACGCTCGACGGTGCCGTCGATCTCGGTATCGCCGACAAGACGGGTTCGCTGACGCCGGGCAAGCGGGCGGACGTGATCCTGGTTCGTGCCACCGACATCAACATGGCGCCGGTCGGCGACCCTTACGAGGCGTTGGTTCAACTCGCGCAGCCGAGCAACGTCGACACGGTGATCGTCGATGGCCGCGTGATGCGGGCCAAGGGGCGGTTCACCGGTCTGGACCATGCGCGGATCGTGAAGGATGCGCGCGATGCTGCGGCGGAACTGCGCACAAAGGCGAAGTGGCCGGCTTGATGTATTGGCGTACGGCATGGGGTCAGACCCGCGGGGTCTAACCCCATCTTAAGAGGAGACGGGGCAGGACATGCAGTCGGGTTTGAAGTCGGCGGTGGGATTGATTTTGGCGGCGGTGGCCGCACTGGCGCCGACTGCAGCATCTTCGCAGGATGCAGCGGCGGCCTTCTTCAAGGGACGGCAGATCACCGTGGTGATCGGGTCGTCGGCGGGCGGCGGCTACGATACCTACGGGCGGCTGCTGAGCCGGCATCTTGGACGCCACGTCCCGGGCAATCCGGCAGTCGTCGCATCGAATATGCCGGGCGCGGGCAGCAACGCTGCTGCCAATCACATCATGACGGCCGCACCCAAAGACGGGACGTACATATCGATCGTGTTCGCAAGCGTCATCGTCGAGCCGCTGCTCGGCGAACGCGGGCGGCAGAAGTTCGACGCGGCCAAGATCG
Organism: Bradyrhizobiaceae bacterium; assembly: GCA_947475855.1. Taxonomy (GTDB): domain Bacteria; phylum Pseudomonadota; class Alphaproteobacteria; order Rhizobiales; family Hyphomicrobiaceae; genus CAMDPA01. The sequence continues at coordinate 11,454 of CANJPN010000071.1, read as the reverse complement.
CCTTCGTCGGCAACGCCAACAAGGAAGTCTTCATGTGCGCGGTGCGCGCGCAGTCCGACATCAAGACGTTCCAGGACATGCGCAACCGCGAGGTGGTAACCGGTGCGAGCGCTGCCGGTGGCGCCACCGCCGACTTTCCCACGATGCTGAACACATTCATGGGCACGAACATCCGCATCGTCAGGGGCTATCCCGGCACACGCGAGATCACACTCGCGGTTGAAAAGGGTGAAGTCGAAGGTGCGTGCGGGCTCGCCTGGTCGACGACTTCCGTTCAGTATCCGCGAACTTTGCAGGAAGGCCAACCATTGCGGCTCATTCTGCAAGAGGACATGACCGGCCATCCCGTACTGAACGCGGCGGGTATTCCGACGTCGGGTCAAATCGCGACAACGGTCCCGGAGCGGCAGGCACTGGCGTTGTTTTATGCACAGAACCTGTTCGGACGGCCGTTCATCGCGTCGCCTGAGATTCCGCCAGAGCGGCTTGCCGCACTGCGGACGGCGTTCAATGCAGCGATGAAAGATCCTGAACTGCTCGCCGATGCCAAGCGGCTGAACGTCGATGTGATCCCGAACTCGGGCGAGGAAGTGCAGGATCTGGTGGCACAGATGTATGCCACGCCCGCGGATGTCGTAGCGCGCGTACGCAAGGCGCTCGGGCAGGACAAGTAGATATCCCGTTCAGCGGACCGCTCGTGTTCCGTTGGGATCGACGCGTCGCATCGCAATGACGAGACCGGCACCCGCCACGATACCGCCGATGTGCGCCCACCAGGATATCGGACCGATCTTGGCGCCGGGCACGATGTAGGGAATCGCCAGCATCGCGAATTGCGACGCGACCCACAGGCCCAGCGCAAACAAGGCCGTGATGCGCAACGGGATGAAGCGGAAGGCCAGGACCCAGACGCGGACCTGCGGGTAGAGAATAAGGTAGGCGACGATCACTCCAGCCACCGCACCGCTCGCGCCGATCAACGGATGGGGGGAGGCGGGCAGCATCACGGCATGGGCAAGACCGCCCGCAATGCCGCACGCCACGTAGAACAGCGCGAACTTGAGATGGCCCAGCGCATCTTCCACGTTGTCGCCGAACACCCAGAGGAAGGCCATGTTCCCGATCAAATGAGCAATGTCGCCGTGGAGGAACATGTAGGAGACGAGCGTGTAGCGTTCGGGCACCGGCCATGCGTCGTGCGGCCCCATGGCTGCTCCGCCAAAGATACCGACACGGAACAGTTCCAGCGGCACGACGGCAAAGCTCGCCGCGGCATGCTGGCCAACAGGTGAGGTCTGCATCAGGAAGATCAGGCACGTCAGCGCGATGAGAGCCCAGGTCACGTAAGGCCGTGCGATGCTGCGGAGCGGATTGTCGTCGTAGACCGGAACGAACACGGGAGCACCTTTCAGCTCGAGCCAGGACGCAAACGATCTTGGGCTTTACGCATTCTTGCCGGGCACCCATAGCACATCGGCGGCACCCCGCTCGTTCACGTAGCGGCTTGCAACGAACAGGAAGTCGGACAGCCGGTTGACATACTTCAAAGCGTCCGCGCTGATCGTTTCCCCGACCTCAGCGGACAGGCGAATCATTTCGCGCTCTGCGCGGCGAGACACGGTACGGGCCACATGGAGCTGGGCTGCCGCTGGTCGACCACCCGGCAGCACGAACGAACGTAGCGGCGACAATTCGGCGTTCATCTCGTCGATTTCTGCTTCGAGCCGGTCGACCTGGGTCTGTGCGATGCGCAGCACCGGCCGCGCCGCCGCTGTTCCCCGGTCAGGCACGCACAGGTCCGCCCCGAGATCGAACAGATCGTTCTGGATGCGGGCAAGGCGTTCCACCATCACGGCATCGTCCTCACCGAGCAACGCGCGTGCAAGGCCAATGACGGCGTTGGTCTCATCAACCGTTCCATAAGCCTCGACACGGCGGGAGGTCTTGGCTACGCGCTCCCCGCTGCCGAGCGCAGTGGTCCCGTCGTCGCCGGTGCGGGTGTAGATGCGGTTCAAGACAACCATTGTTTCGAGCCTTCTTTGAACAGCTGCAGGGAGCGGTGAGCCACCTATCGCTTCAGCCAAAGGAACAGAAATATGAGGACGATCGCGCCGAACTGCAGGCCTACGCGCCACCGCATCAGCTTCTGGCTCATGTTGGCCGGCGGAGAGCGGAACATGTTCCACAAGCCGATCAGCAGCAGCGTCACGAACAAGGCCAGTCCAGCCTTGGAATGCAGGAAATCGTAGATGGGGGTAAAGCTCGACATGCCGGCGGACTTTCGCTTCTCGTTTGGCAACCAAAGGCTGGCGTATCACGGCCAGGGCTCACGGCGAAACTAGCGCCGGGACGGGTAGTGTCTCATGTTATACGGCCGGCAGGGCCGATTTGGGTCTGCCGGGACTTCGGGCACTGGCTAGTGGCCCGTCGCGCCAAAATCGTATCATGGCCGCGACCGGGTTCGATTTTGGTCCGACACAAGGGCCACTAGATAAATCAATTGCTTAGTGTGGCGATCTTCGCGCCTTAATTGACACGATCGTTGCCGCACCCATCAGTCCATCAAGGCGCGACGCCACCCTAGCCCATCCGGCCGATGGTTCCGAGTTCACCCGCGGTGAGGCCACCCGGGCAACATTGTCCAAAGCAACAATTAATTAGTGGCGCGGGGCGTACACACCTGTCGATCCTGGGGGAAACCTCGTTTGTGCTACAGCACAAATGCCGTAATTGTGGTCTCGAATCCAAATCGATTTCGGCAGCGGCAGTTCTACAGCGACGGGCAGCCTATGTTTCCTTGGGCAACGGCAAGACGTGGGAAGGCAGGCGCCGAGCGGCGCGCGCTCCCGCTGTCTTCGGCGTTGTGGGGACTCGCATTGGCTCTGCATTGCGATCAGGCGGCGGCTCAAGGGGCCGGCCAGCCGCCACAGCAGCGCGGCGAAGTGATCCGCCAGCTCGAGACCAACAAGGACACGCTCAAGCAGACAGAGCGGAAAATCCAGACCCTGCAGACGGACGTGCAGCAGCTCAATTCCGAGCAGGCCCGGATCAACGAGCAGTTGATCGAAATCGGCCGGCTCGCACAGCAGAGCGAAGTTCGGCTCGGGCAAATCGAGGGGCGCGTCGCCCAGCTCGATGGAGAGGAAAAGCAGATCCGGGCAACGCTCGCCATTCGGCACGAGCGGATCGCCAAGCTGTTCTCGGCAATGCAGCGGATGGGGCGCAATCCGCCCCCTGTGATCATCACGCGGCGCGAAGACGCCTTGCAGATGGTTCGCAGCGCGATGCTGCTTGCGCGCGCTTTCCCTGAACTCAAGACGCAGGCCGACGAGCTGTCCGGCCGACTGAACCAGCTCGCCCGCGTGATGGGCGAAGCGCGCACCGAGGGCGATCGGCTCAAGTCGGAATCGGCGCGGCTGACCGATGCGCGCACGCGGCTCGCCTCCCTCATCGAGGATAAGCGGCGCTCCGTGAGCGACAGGCAAAGGGAACTCGCCGAGGTCAAGCGATCTGCGGCCGAAATCGCCCGCAGCGTCACCGATCTCAACGAACTCGTCACGCGGCTCGACAAGTCGGTCGCCCAGCACACGGCGATCGCGGACTACGACCGGGAGCTCAAGGAGCGGGAAGCCAAGGCAGAAATGCAGGTTGCCGCCGCGACGCCCCCACCTCAAATACAAACGCCGCCGCCAACGCTGCGCCCGAGCGAGCCGGCTGTCGTCGCTGCTCCGCCGGTGAGGCCGACGATCCCCGAGCCTACCACCGCTCCTCCTAGCGCTGCCCCTCCCAAGGATCCGCCCCAGCAGATCGCGCTAGCCGGACCGCGGCCACAACCGCCGCGGATCGAGCTCGAGCCGCAGGGCGGTTTTTCGGCCAACGCAGGCCGGATGAAGCCCGCGATCCCATTCCATCTGGCCAAGGGCCAGTTACCCATGCCGGCACTTGGCAAAAAAGTGATCGCTTTCGGCGATAAAACCCAGTTCGGACGTAAGTCTACTGGGTTATACGTAGAGACGAGGCACGGGGCGACCGTGACTTCACCGGTCGATGGCTGGGTTGTCTATGCCGGCGAGTTCAGAAGCTACGGTCAGGTCTTGATCGTAAACGCCGGTGGAGGCTACCATATCCTATTGGCCGGGTTGGCCCGTACCCACGTCGACGTTGGACGTTTTCTCCTCGCCGGCGAGCCTGTAGGCGCAATGTCGACAAATGTCGTAAGTAAGACTCAAGACAACGCCCCTGTCCTGTATATCGAGTTCCGCAACAAAGAGGGGCAATCGTTCGACCCAGCGCCATGGTGGGCCGACGGATCGCAAAAGGTTCAAGGCTAATGCGCAAACCCGATTTCGCCTTCTGGAGTTTCATGGCCATGACCGGCCTCGCCGGCGTGACAACGGTGCTCAACGTCACCCGCACCTATTCGGCGACGACCGGGAATTCCGAGATCTATCGTCAGCTCGATCTGTTCGGCGATGTGCTCGAGCGCGTGCGCTCGGACTACGTCGACAAGCCGAACGACCAGCAGCTGATCGAGACCGCGATCAACGGCATGCTTTCGGCCCTGGACCCGCACTCGGCCTATCTATCGCCGAAGAGCTTCCGCGACATGCAAGTGCAGACGCGCGGCGAGTTCGGCGGCTTGGGCATCGAAGTGACGATGGACCAGGATACCAAGTTCATCAAGGTCGTGTCGCCGATCGATGACACGCCGGCCGCCAAGGCTGGCCTGCAGGCCAATGACCTGATCTCGGCCCTCGACGGAGACCAGATCGCCGGTCTCACGCTCGAGCAAGCGGTCGAGAAGATGCGCGGTCCGGTCAACACGCCGATCACGCTCACCATCTACCGCAAGGGCCGGGACGAGCCGTTCGAGATGAAGATCGTCCGCGACGTCATTCGCATAAACGCCGTCCGCTCGAAAACGGAAGCCGCGGGCGAAATCGGCTACGTCAAGATCTCGACCTTCAACGAGCAGACACATTCCAACCTCGTGCGCCAGATCGAGGCGATGAAGAAGGACGGAGCTGGCAAGAAGATCAAGGGCTTCATCGTCGATCTGCGCAACAACCCGGGTGGTCTGCTCGACCAGGCGGTCGCGGTTTCCGACGACTTCCTCGATCGCGGCGCCATCGTGCTGACCAAGGGCCGCAACCTCGAAGAGACGGACCGCAAGAACGCGACCACGGGCGACATCACCGACGGTAAGCCGATCGTTGTTCTCGTCAATGGCGGCTCAGCTTCGGCATCGGAGATCGTGGCGGGCGCGCTGCAGGATCACAAGCGTGCCATCGTCGTGGGCACGCGCAGCTTCGGCAAAGGCTCGGTGCAGACGATCATCCCGCTCGGCCAGAACGGCGCGATCCGGCTCACCACCGCGCGTTACTACACACCATCGGGCCGCTCGATCCAAGCCAAGGGCATCGTGCCGGACGTACTCGTCGAGCAGGATCTTCCCGACGAGCTGAAGGGCAAGGAGAAGCCGCGTGGCGAAGCAAGCCTGCGCGGGCATCTCAAGGTCGAAGGCGAAGAGGCTACGGGATCGTCATCCTACGTGCCGCGCGAAGCGGACAAAGACACCCAGTTGCAGTGGGCGATCAAGCATTTGCTGAAGGCAGAGGCGCCCGCAGCCGGGACTACGAAGGCGAACTGAGTTCGCTGGTCCCTTGGAACGACAGACATCCAAAGGGCGCCGCGAGGCGCCCTTTCTCGTTGGTTATCCACGACACCGGCGTAGGGCAGGTGAGCGCCATTGCACCTAACGCGCCCGCATGCACCAGAAATGGCAAAGTCAGGCCGCGGCAGATAGGGCCGCACTGTTACGCGGCCGTATTGAACACGGCGATGTCGTAGAGGAAGAGTTTTGCCCTCAAGCGAGGGACGCTTCGCCTTCGTATTCCAGCTCGACGGGACCGGTCATCAGGATCCGGTTGTTCGCAGTCCACTCGATATCGAGCGGCCCGCCCGGCAGATGGATCGTCACCTTGCGGTCTGCGCGGCCGGTTCTCGAAGCGCAAACGGCAGCGGCACACGCAGCGGTGCCGCAAGCCCTGGTGAGACCCGCGCCGCGCTCCCAGGTGCGCAACTTGATGTCGGAGCGCGAACGTACCTGCGCCAGCGAGATATTGCAGCGCTCAGGAAAGATCGGATGGTTCTCGAGCAGCGGCCCGAACTTGCCGAGATCGTAGGCGTCGACGTCGTCTACCCAGAAGACCGCATGGGGATTACCGACGTTGACGACGGCCGGCGAATGGAGGACTGGCGCTTCGATCGGACCGATCTGCAATTCGATGTAGCGGGTGTCGCGGAACTCGTCGCGCAACGGAATGTCCTGCCAGCCGAAGCGTGGCTGACCCATGTCGACCGTGATCCGCGAGATGCTCTCGACATGAGTGGTCAAGAGGCCAGCGTCGGTTTCGTAGAGAGGGTCGCGATTGCCGGAGCGCTCGGCTTCGAGCCAGGCGATGCAGCGGGTGCCGTTGCCGCATGCGCCGGAAAGCGAGCCGTCGGTGTTGTAGATCCGGACGTAAGCGACGGTGCCCGGCGTTTGCGGATCGTGCAGCGCCATCAACTGGTCGAAGTGAGTGGCCTTGGCGTTAGCCAAGCGTGCGGCCTCGGCTTCCGACAGGATCTTTGCGGACCCGCGCAAGTCCACCACCAGGATCTCGTTGCCGAGCCCGTTCATCTTCACGAATCGCAGAGTGCCTTGCTGGGTCATGGGTGTAATATGCCTCGCCGGGTAGGAAACACAATTGGTAAGGGCGGGCGGCATGGGCGGAAGGTATGTCTGAAGCCTCCTTGTGGGTGCAGCGATACATCGGCGGCGTCGCCCATGGCAGCCGTGTGCTCGATGTCGCATGCGGGCAGGGCCGGCACATCGAGCTGGCACGCGCGCTCGGCTTCAACGCGACCGGCGTCGATCGCGATATCTTCACCGCGCGCCGTAGATTCGGCAGCGACAGCGGCGTTAGCCTCGTCGAATTGGATCTGGAAGACGGCAACGCATTCCCGTTCGAGCGAGCGTCGTTCGGTTGTGTGATCGTGACCAACTATCTGTGGCGGCCGATCCTGCCCGATATCGTGGCTGCCGTCTCGCCTGTGGGGATGCTCCTCTACGAGACGTTTCGGACGGGCAACGAGCGCTATGGGCGGCCATCAAATTCCAACTACCTGTTGCAGCCCGGCGAGCTCGTTTCTGCCGTCGCTGGCAAACTCGTCGTCATCGCTTACGAGGATGTTACGCTGTCGGCACCGGACCGCGTGGTGCAGAGGATCTGTGCCGTCGGCGGACAACATCCCTGGATCTTTGAGCCGCCTGCAGCAAAAGAGAGCCGCACGTCGAACGGAGGCCCCGCGTCATGAATGCCAAGCGATCTCCATCCGATGTCGCGATGTTCGACGCCGATGCCTTTCGGCTCGAGGCAGAGGATGCCGGCCTGATCGACAAGGCGCGGCAGTTCGGTCAGCGGGTGCTCGCGCCGCGCGCGGCGAAGCACGACCGGGACGCGACGTTCCCGATCGAGAACTTCCGCGACATGCACGGCGCAGGGCTCTTGTCGCTGTGCGTGCCGAAAGCGGACGGCGGCGCGGGCGCGGATTTCCGCACCTACTGTCTCGCGGCGGCGGAACTCGGCCGTTTTTGCGGCGCGACTGCGTTGTCGTGGAACATGCATGTGTGCTCGACCTTGTGGACAGGGCCGCTGGCCGACGACATCGAAATGAGTGCCGAGGAGCGAACCGGGCACATCCGCCGTCGAAAAATGCACTATGGGCGCATCGTGAATGACGGCGCAGTCTATGCGCAGCCGTTCTCGGAAGGCGGCGCGGCGGCGGCAGGCGCGGTCGCGTTCGGGACGGAAGCCAAGCCGGTGGACGGCGGCTATCTCGTATCCGGCAAGAAGATCTTCGCGTCGTTGTCGGGATCGGCCGACTATTACGGTGCGCTGTGCACCGAGCGGGCCGAAGGCGAGGCGGCGAGCCGCCGCAACACGCTCTATCTCGCAGTCAAGGCCGACGCGCCAGGTGTCAGCGTGACGGGTGATTGGGACCCCCTGGGTATGCGAGGCACGGTTTCGCGCACTCTGATCCTCAAGGACGTATTCGTGCCGGCGGACGAGATGCTGATGCCGCGCGGCGTCTATTTTCGCGCCGCAACGACCTGGCCGCACATGTTCATGACGCTGTGCCCAACCTACATGGGCCTCGCACAAGCGGCCTACGACTTCGCCGTGCAGTATCTGCGGGGCGAGTTGCCCGACATGCTGCCGGTGAAACGGCGGATGTATCCGACCAAGCAGGTCGCGGTGGCGGAAATGCTGATCATGCTGGAACAGACCAAGGCACTGTTCTTCCAGGCGGTCAGCGAGGCGCGCGCAAACCCGAGCAAGGCGCAAGTGTTGCGGGCCTATGCGACGCAGTACACCGTGATGGAGAACGCGCAGGCGATGGCAGCCAAGGCGATCCGTACTTGCGGCGGACAGGCCATGCTGAAGTCGCTCGCGCTGGAACGGATCTATCGAGACAGCCGCTGCGGCTCCCTCATGCTGCCGTGGACGGCGGAACTCTGCGTCGACCGACTCGGGCGCGAAGCGCTCTACGAGGCGGGCGAAAAGGACGAATAGCGGGGAGCACCTCGCGAAGGGAGGAGCGAATGCCGAAGCTGTTTGGCGGCGCAATGATGCTTGCGCTGGTGAGCATATCCACCTGGCTGCTGGGTCTTGGGGTCGCGGCCCCCGCTCGAGCGCAGACCGCTGCGCAACCAGACGCCGAGTTCTACAAGGGCCGCACGCTCACGCTTCTGGTCAGCGTTCCGCCCGGTGGGGGCTACGACGTGCTGTCGCGCGCCGTCGGCCGGCATATCGGGCGCCACTTGCCGGGCACTCCCCAGATCGTCGTCCAGAATATGCCGGGTGCGGGCGGGGTGGTCGCCATCAACTTCCTCGCCAACATCGCGGCCAAGGATGGCACGGTCATCGCCTGCCTCTCCAACAACACGCCATTCGAGCCATTGTTCGGCAACAAGGAGGCCCGCTACGACGCGGCGAAGCTGAACTGGATCGGATCGCCGGGCTCGGAGATCGGCATCTTCGGCGTGTGGCACGCCTCGCCCGTCTCGCGCTGGCAAGACGCACGCGAGCGTGAGGTAACGGCGGCGATCACGGGCGTAACCTCCGGACACAACCTATATACACGAGTGCTCGCGGAGACGCTGGGACTGAAGCTCAAGGCGATCGCCGGTTATCCTGGGCAGAACGAGATCTATCTTGCAATGGAGCGTGGCGAGGTCGACGGCACGGCCTATATGCTGCTCAACTCGCTTCCTGCGGCGCGGCCTTCCTGGATTGCCGAGAAGAAGATCAAGTTGCTCCTACAGTACGGGTTCGCCAAGCACCCGAGCATCCCCGACGTTCCGTTCGCGCCCGACCTTGTCGAAAACGAGGAAGACCGGCTATTCATGCAGGCGACGTTCGGCCCCCTTGTGGTGGGCCGACCGTTCGGCGCACCGCCCGGCGTCCCCACCGATCGCGTAGCAATGCTGAGAGCAGCATTTGCAGCGACAATGACAGACCCGCAGTTTCTTGCGGAGGCGAAGGCGCTCAAGATCGACGTCGACGAGCCGCTGTCGGGCATAAAACTGCAAGAGATCGTGGTGGATGCCAGCACCACGCCGCCGAAGGTCGCTGCTCGCGTGCGGGCGCTGTTCGGCCGCTAGTATTCCCCCTATTCCCCCGGACTGGGGTGACGCCCCTACGTCCGACGGCAATTCAGCCATGCGTCGCGAGCGCATACCAGGGCATTGGCGGATCGACCGCGTAAACGTAGTCTCCGTCCAACAGTTTAGAGGAAACTACAGGAGCGCCCAGCATGCCCAAGTCATACTTGGTAGCCCGTCGCAACGAATTCGAAGAAGGCGGCCGCAAGGTCGTTTCGTGCGATGGAACCGAGATCGGCGTCTTCCAGGTCGGCGGCAAGCTCGTCGCCTGGCACAACGAATGCCCGCACCGCAATGGCCCGGTTTGCCAGGGCCGCATCTACAAGCGCGTGCTCGAGCCCGTCGATGCCGAAGGCCAGGTTCGTGCACTCGCTTTCGAAGAAGGCTCTTGCAATATCGTTTGCACGTGGCACGGCTACGAGTACGATCTCAAGACCGGCGTCAACCAGGGCACCGACAAGCTCAAGCTCCGGCCAGCGAAGATCGAGGAGAAGGACGGAAACGTCTATGTCATCGTCTGACGTGACGAACACCGCCGAAGCCGACGAAAAGCGGCGCAACGATCCTTACGGCTGGATCGACGGCTATGCGGGCAATCTGCACAAGGCTGCCAAGGAACTCGTCGAAAAAGGCGAGGCTTCGCGGGTTTCCGACGAAGCCATCGCGCAGATCATCACTGCCGCCGTGCGCCTCTACTACGCCAAATCCGAACTCGAGGACCGGCCAGTGCCGGCTATCGTGCAAGAAGGCGAGGAGACGATTACGCCGACCGAAATGCTCGTCGCCGTATCCGAAATGCTGCGCGACGTGAAACTTGGGCCGATGGAGCTGGGGCTTTGGTTCCGGCGGCGGCCCGGCGAGAATTGAACGTTGGTAGGGTGCGGTAGCGTAGCGTACCGCACCGATTGCAACTGAAGCCGGTGCGGTAAGCGCGGACGCGCTACCGCACCCTACGAAGGCAAGGAGTCACCAATGACCGAAATGCTTACTGGCGTGCCGCAGATGCTGCCGACGCAGGTCATAGATACATCGACGGACAGCCGCGAGATCCTCGCGCATGCCCGCCGCGAGGCCCGCAAGCGCAAATTGCAGGACTGGTTCATCGTCGACATCGACGCGCATCACGTCGAGACCGTGAGCTGGGGCGAGGTCTGCCAGTACATCGAAGATCCCGTGATCCGCGAGCAGGCGCTGTTCTTCCACAAGGATCGTATCGGTGCGCCACCCTACGGCCTCAACGGCGATCTTGGACTGCGCTACCAGAGCGTCGGCGGCCGCATTCCACACCAGGACGGTCTGCGCGAGAAGGTCGAGGACCCCAGCGTTCACCGCGACGTGACGCTGACGCGGCGCGCCATGGACGGCCTGGGCGTCGACAACATGATCGTGTTCCCGACCCCGATGCTGTTCCTGGGCCTGCATCCGCAGCCGGAAATGGAGGTCTGGCTGTCGCGCGCCTACAATCGCTGGATGGTCGACAACCTCTTGTCGGTCGACAGCCGCATTAAGACGCTCGCGGTGCTGCCCTTCAACTCGCCGGAAGAAGCCGAGCGCGAGGTCAAGGAGATGACCGGAAAGAAGGGCGTGATCGGTTTCTGCGTGCCCTCCACGCGCCACGCGCCGGTGCATCACAACAAATACATGAAGCTCTACCGGATGATCGAGGAGAGCGGCATGCCGCTCTCCTTCCACGCCGGTTATCACTGGGACGATCCGTCTCTCAAGACCGTCAACCGGTTCCTCGG